>DASPJU010000559.1:0-2529 GCA_035628475.1 Salinarimonas sp.
CCGAACTCTCGCTGCACGATGCCATTGTAGCGCAACTGCCGTCGATGATCAGTCGGGCGCAACGGCTGTCGGGGCGGCAGATGATCGCTTCGACGCATTCGCAGTCGATGCTTGATGCCCCTGGGCTTCGATTGAACGAAGTGCACAGAATATTCGTGACCGATAACGGAAGCGCGATCGAAACTGCCGAGAGTAATGCGGTGGTCCGCGAACAGGTCGAGCACGCGGATTGGACGGTAGGTCAAGCGGTACTTCCGCTGACCCAGCCCACGAACGTGGCAGATTTCGGGGCCGTTCGTGTCGTATCCGATTGACTACTGCGGCGAAGGACCTCTTGACGCACTCGTCGCAATTCGTCTGATTAAGCACGTGGGTGGCGTGCCAGGCACCAACTATGTGACGCCGAGGCGCCCTCGCGGGAAGCGCTCCCTTGATCCGCGCATACGGGGATTTCTACTGTCAGCGCAGTTTGGGAAGAGGAGCTTGGTGCTACGAGACCTCGACACTGACAGCCCCTGCGCTCCGCAGCTCATTCGTGGAGCGCACCCCATTTCGACCGGACACCCGGCGCAACCGTGAGGGCCTAGGTGGAAGCCTAGGCGTGCGCCTATGTCGAAGCCTGTCGAGCGCGTCGAAGTCATCACCGGCCGGGAGCGCCGGAGGCGATACACTGCCGAGGAGAAGGTCAGGCTGGTCGAGGAGACGGCCAGGCCCGGCATGACGGTCTCGGCCGTCGCCCGGCTCCATGGCGTCTCCCCCAGCCTCCTGTTCGGGTGGAGGCGGCGCATGGCCGAGGGTGGCCTCGAAGCAGTCCGAGCCGACGAGGACGTGGTCCCGGCCAGCCGGGTCCGCGAGCTCGAGGCAAAGGTCCGCGAGCTGGAGCGCCTGCTCGGTCGCAAGACGATGGAGGCCGAGATCCTCCGCGAGGCGCTGGACCTGGCCCGCCCCAAAAAACTGAGCTTGCGCTTGCCGTCGCCGCCACCGGACGGTTCCCGGTGAAGGCGGTGGCCGACACCCTCGGCGTGGCCCGGTCCAACCTGGTGGAGGCGCTGAAGCGCCCCGAGCGGCGCCGCCGCGGCCCATACCGCCGGGCCGGCGACGACGAGCTCCTCGCCGAGATCCGCGCCATTACCGACGCACGGCCGACCTACGGCCATCGCCGCGTCGCAGCCCTGCTGAACCGAACCAGGCGGGCCACGGCCGAGCCGCCGGTCAATCGAAAGCGTGTCCTCCGCCTCATGCAGCGGGCCTCGCTGACGCTGCAGCCGCACACCGGCAGACGGCCGATCCGCGCCCACGAGGGCACCGTCGTCGCGCCTGCCTCGAACCGGCGCTGGGCCTCCGACGGATTCGAGATCCCCTGCTGGAACGGCGAGGTGGTCCGCATCGCCTTCGCCATCGACACCCACGACCGCGAGGTCATGGCCTGGGTCGCCACAGTCAGTGCCGGGATCAGCGGCGAGATGGTCCGCGACATGATGCTGGAGTGCGTCGAGCGCCGGTTCGACGCCGTCCGCGCCCCGGAGCCGCTGCAGTGGCTCGCCGACAACGGCTCGGCCTACACCGCCTCGGAGACGGTGGACTTCGCCACCGCGCTCAACCTCATCGCCTGTTTCACGCCGGTCCGCAGCCCCGAGAGCAACGGCGTCTGCGAGGCCTTCGTGAAGACATTCAAGCGCGACTACGTCCGGGTGAGCCCACGGCCGGATGCCGTCTCCGTCCTCCAGCAACTCGCCGCCTGGTTCGAGGACTACAACGCCGTCCACCCCCACAGCGGCTTGCGCATGCTCTCGCCACGTGAGTTCATCGCCCAGCAGTCAGCAACCCCAGCCGAGTGTCCGGTCTGACGGGGTGCACTCCATCCTGGATCTCGTCGGCGAGCTCAAGCGCGAGGGCGAGGCGAGAGTCGGTGAGGTCCAGGCCCTCGCCTCTGGCGAGCTCCGCGGCATTGTCTCCGGCGCTCGGTCCCCAGGCTGCCTTGGCGAGCCGGCCCGTGACGTCCTCGGAGAGGCCGAGCGCCTTGCCCACCTCGCGAATGGCGCTGCGGCTGCGGTAGCGGATCACGGTGGCGCAGATGGCCGCACGGTCGCGGCCGTAGCGGCGGTAGAGGTGCTGGATCACCTCCTCCCGGCGCTCATGCTCGAAGTCGATGTCGATGTCCGGCGGCTCACCGCGCGAGGCCGAGACGAACCGCTCGAAGAGCAGGTCGTGCTTGCCCGGATCCACCGCGGTGACGCCGAGCACGTAGCAGACGGCCGAGTTCGCGGCCGAGCCACGGCCCTGGCAGAGGATGCCCTCTGCGCGGGCAAAGCGGACGATCTCGTGGACCGTGAGGAAGTAGGGCGCGTAGCCGAGCTGATCGATCAGGGCGAGTTCGTGCCGCAGGCGCTCGGCGATGCCGGGGGGCAAGCCCTCGGGCCAGCGCTCGGCTGCGGCAGCCGCGACGCGCCCGGCGAGGGTTTGCTGGGGCGTGCGGCCCGGCTCCAGGATTTCATCGGGGTATTCGTAGCGCAGCCCGTCGAGCGAGAA
>DASPJU010000560.1:0-4877 GCA_035628475.1 Salinarimonas sp.
CCCCCTACTCCCGGATGGGAGAGGGATGCACGAAGTGCCAGGGGGTGAGAGCGGAGGGCTGGGAAGGTTCGCGTCACCTCTCCGGGGTCATGGCCGGGCGTGACCCGGCCATCCAGGCGGCGCGCGGCGCTGGCCGCACGACTCAACCCCGGGGATGACACGCGGTGCGGCGGCGCTGTCGCGCGAACCTCCCCGCGTGATCCCTCACCCGCGACCCCTCTGCCATCCGGGAGAGGGGAGAACAGCGCCCGTCTCATCCCCTACACCCCCAGATACGCCTTCTCGAGCTCCGGATCCGTCTTCAGCCGCTCCGCCGGGCCCTCCATGACCACGCGGCCGTTCTCGATCACGTAGGCGCGGGCGGCGAGCTCCAGGGACTGCATCACGTTCTGCTCCACGAGCATGACGGCGGGGCCGTCGGCGGCGATGCGGGCCACGAGCGCGAACAGCTCCTCGACGAGGAGGGGCGAGAGGCCGAGGCTCGGCTCATCGAGGATGAGCAGGCGCGGCTCGCCCATGAGGCCCCGCCCGATGGCGAGCATCTGCTGCTCGCCCCCCGACAGGGTGCCGGCGAGTTGCCGCTCGCGCTCCTCAAGGCGGGGAAAGGTGGCGAAGACGCGCTCGAGATTGGCGGCGCGGTTGCCCCTGGCACGACGGTAGCTCCCCAGCTCCAGGTTCTCGCGCACGCTCATGTTGGGGAAGATCTTGCGTCCCTCGGGCACGTGGACGAGGCCGCGGGCCATGATGTCCGGGGCCGAGCGCCCATCGATGCGCTCGCCCTCGAAGCGGATCGTGCCGCTCATGGGGCGGACGAGGCCCGACAGCGCCTTGTTGAGGGTGGTCTTGCCCACCCCGTTGGCGCCGAGCACCGCCACGACCTCGCCGTTGGCGACGCGGAGCGACACCCCGCGCAGGACCGGCACGGCCCCGTAGCCCGCGACCAGATCCGAGACCTCAAGCATGCGCGGTCCCCTTGGACTGCAGCCGCGCGGCGGCGCCGTGGCCGAGATAGGCCTCGATCACGGCCGGATCGCGGGCGATCTCGGCGGGCGCGCCCGTGGCGATGACGCGGCCCTGCGCCAGGACGGTGACGCGCTCGCACAGGCTCATCACGGCCTGCATGACGTGCTCGACGATGAGGACCGTGACGCCCCCGTCGCGGATCGAGCGGATGATGGGGATCATGTCGCGGATCTCGGACGGGTTGAGGCCCGCCAGGACCTCGTCGAGCAGGAGGAGCTTCGGATCGGTGGCGAGCGCCCGGGCGAGCTCCAGGCGCTTGCGGCCCGCCACCGTGAGGCTGCCGGCGGGCTGGTCCAGCAGGGAGCCCAGGCCCACCCGGCGCGCGATCGCCTGCGCATGCGCCATGGCGTCGGCGCGCGCGGCGTGGCGCAGATAGGCGCCCACCGCCACGTTCTCGCACACGGTGAGCGCCGCGAAGGGCTGCACGATCTGGAAGGTACGGGCGATGCCCAGCCGCGCCCGGCGGTGGGCGGGCTCGCGGGTGATGTCGGCGCCCTGGAACAGGACGCGGCCGGCGGTCGGGGCCTCGAAGCCGGCGATCAGGGTGAACAGGGTGGTCTTGCCGGCGCCGTTGGGCCCGATCAGCCCCGTGATCGAGCCCTCCTCCACCGTGAGGCTCGCCCCGTCCACGGCCACGAGGCCGCCGAAGCGCTTCGTCGCGCCCTCGACCGCGAGCAGGCTCATGGCGCCGTCTCCGGGCGGGAGTCGCGGGCGGCCGCCGGCCGGCTCCAGCGCTGCGCGAGGCGGCGCACGAGGCCCATGGCGCCGCTCGGCGCGAAGGCCACCATGACGATGAGGAGCACGCCGAAGATCACGAGGTCGACCCCCGGCACGCCGCCGGTCCAGCCCTTGGTGAGCTCGGACAGGCCGTGCAGGGCCACCGCCCCGACGAGCGGACCGAACACGGTGCCCAGCCCCCCGATGATGGGCGCGAGCAGCGCCTCCACCGAGATCCAGGGCCCATAGGCGATGGTGGCGTCGAGATACAGGAAATACTGGGCGTAGAAGCCCCCCGCCGCGGCCGTGATGCCGGCCGACAGCGTGATGGCCTTCAGCTTCACGGCGAGCACGTCGACGCCCAGCGCCCGAGCCGCGGCCTCGTTCTCGCGCACCGCCACGAGCTGGGCGCCGAAGCGCGAGCGCTCGACGGCGCGGGTGAGCACGAGCACGACGGCGACGAGGGCCAGCGCGATCCAGTAGAACACGGCGCGGCTCTCGAACTGGAAGTTCTCGGGGCGCACGTCGAGCCGGATGAGCTTGCCGGCGGCGCCGCCCGTGAAGGCCGCGGCATTGGCCAGGATCCGCAGCACCTCCGCGAAGGCGAGCGTCACGAGGGCGAAATAGGAGCCGCGAAGCCCCGAGCGGAAGCTCAAGGATCCGATGGCGAAGCCCACGGCCGCGCCCGTGGCGATGCCGGCCGCGAAGCCCAGATAGGGATTGAGCCCGACGGCGACCTGCAGGATCGCGGTGGTGTAGGCGCCCGTGCCGAAGAAGGCGGCATGCCCGAACGAGAACTGCCCGCCATAGCCTCCCAGCAGGTTCCACCCCTGCGCGGCGAGCGCGATGACGAGGGTGAAGACGAGGAAGTTGAGCACCGTGTTGGCGGTGACGGCCAGCGGAATCAGGGCGAGCAGGCCTACGACGACCGCGATGGGAAGGAGGTCGCGGGGGGTCATGGCACGCGCCTCCTCCCCTCACCCGGACGGGAGAGGGATGCACGAAGTGCCAGGGGGCGAGGGTGCCACGCGGACGGGCTTGCACCACCCCTTCTCTCGTCATGGCCGGGCTCGACCCGCCCGTCGCGGTGGCGCGTGGGCATGGATCCCCGGCTCGAGGCGGGGGATGGCAGGTGGTGCAGCCGCGAGGTGGTGCGACCCTCAAGGCGCGATCCATCACCCCCGACCCCTCTCCCCTTCGGGAGAGGGACGATGCGGTCCCCCCTCATGCCCTCGCTCCGAACAGGCCCGTCGGCCGCAGGAGCAGCACGAGGATGAAGATGAGGAAGATGCCGATCTGGCCCAGGCTCTCGCCCAGATAAAGGCCCGACAGGCTCTCCACGACGCCGATTAACAGGCCTCCCAGCAGCGCCCCGGGGATCGAGCCCATGCCGCCCAGCACGACGATCGTGAAGGCGACGAGCACGAAGGCGCCGCCGACCCGGGGATTGACGTAGAAGCTCGGCATCAGGAGGCAGGCCGCCACGGCGACGCAGGCCGCGCCGAGGCCGAAGGTGACGGCGTAGACGTGGGGCACGTCGATGCCGACGAGCGCCGCGCCGGTCTTCTCCTTGGCGACCGCCCGGATCGCCCGGCCGGTGTCGGTGCGCGCCAGCGCCAGCCACAGGAGCGCGGCCACCACGAGGGCGCCGGCCAGCGCGATCACCTTGGGGGTCGGCAGGAAGAGCGGCCCGATCTCGATGACCGAGAAGCCGTAGGGGGTGTCGATGGAGCGGGTGTCGGACCGGAAAGCCGCCAGCAGCGCGTTCTCGATCACGATGGAGAGGCCCAGCGTCACCAGGAGGATGTTGGAATCGTCCCCGTGGCTCGCCGGCCCGATGACGAAGCGCTGCACCCCGTAGCCCAGGGCGAAGAAGGCCCCCGCCAGGACGGGGATCGCGAGATAGGGATCGAGCCCCAGATGCACGTGCAGCGCCAGGACCGCGAACATGGCGGCGGTCAGCGTCGCGCCGTGGGCGAAGTTGATGATGTGCAGGACGCCGTAGACGAGGGTCAGCCCCAGCGCGATCAGCGCGTAGACGGCCCCCGTCATGAGGCCGTTCGCGACCGCGGTGAGGAGGATCACGGGCGAGAGCATGGGGACCGCTCGTCGGGGAAACGCGAGACACCTCTCCCCGCGGGCGGGGAGAGGGCGTCGCCGGCGAACCGGCCGGCGACGCAAGCGAAGCCGAAGGCGGAGCGAGGGCGAGGGGGTGCTTCAGGACGGAGCTCTTGGGTCCAAGCCCCCTCACCGTCGCGCTGCCGCGCTCGCCTCGGCCCCCGACAGTTGAGGCCCTCTCCCCGCACGCGGGGAGAGGGGATGAAACGAGCTCTCACGACGGGACCGGGAAGACGGGCTTGGAGTCGGCGAACTCGGCTGGAAAGATCACCTTGATGTCGCCGCCCTGGACCTGGGTGTTGACGGGCGCCGCGCCCTGGTTCTGGCCGTTCTCGAACCGCGTCGGCCCGTAGGGCATGATGTGGCCCGCGAAGGTCGAGCTGCTGAGCGCCTCCGTGACCTTGGCCCGGTCGGCGGAGCCCGCGCGCTCGATGGCGTCGGCGAGGAGCTTCACGCAGGAATAGTTGAGGGCCACGTTGTAGGTGAAGAAGCGCCCCTGGCCCTCGACGACCTTGCGCAGGGCGAGCGCCTCCTCCTTGCGCGGATCGTACCAGTGATTGCAGTCCATGACGTTGGCGGCGGCGTCGGGCAGCTCCTTGACGAAGCGGAAGTTCGAGGCCGCGCCGTTGAGCACCGCGTAGATCCCCTTCGGGCGGATGCGCTGCTGCTGCATGGTGCGGGCGAGCAGGACGAACTCCCCGTAATAGCTCGACGGGATGACGAGATCGGGGTTCTTCGCCCGGATCTGGAGCGCCACGTTGGACATGTCGCGGGCGGGCGTCGGGTGGGCGATGGTCTCCAGCACCTCGAAGCCGCGCTTGGGCAGCTCCGCCTGCATGAGCTTGGCGAGCCCCGACCCGAACAGCCCGTCCTCGTGGACCAGCACCACCGTCCGGGCCGGCTTGCCGGCGGCGTCGTTGAGGCGCACCAGGTTGTCCAGCGCCCGCTGCGTCACGACCCCGAAGCCAGGGGCGAAGCGGAAGGTGTTCTTGAGACTCCGGCTCACGATCTGGTCCGAG
>DASPJU010000561.1:0-5520 GCA_035628475.1 Salinarimonas sp.
CGCGACGGCACCTTCGGCACGACGGGGCGCTGCGATCCGTTCGAGCCCGAGCTCGTCCAGGCCGTGGAGGCCCATGCCTTCGAGCCCCTGCGCATCCTGCAATGGCGCAACCCGGACCTCGACTTCACGTCGCTCGCCTCCCTTCAGGAGAGCCTCGCGGACCAGCCCAGGGAGGGGGGGCTGATCCGGGCGCCCAACGGCGAGGACGTGACGGCCCTGGAGATCGTGGGGCGCGAGCACGAGGTGCGGGACCTCGCCCGGGGCCGCAAGGCGGTCGAGCGCCTGTGGGAGGCCTGCCAGGTTCCCGACTACCGCAAGGTCGCGCAGGCGAGCCACGCCGACCTGGTCTCGACCCTCTACCGCTTCCTCATGCGCGAGGGGGCGATTCCCGACGACTGGTTCAAGCGCCAGCTCGGCCTGCTCGACCGCACCGACGGGGACATCGACACGCTGTCCAACCGCATCGCCCAGGTCCGCACCTGGAGCTTCGTCGCGAACCGTCCCGACTGGTTGCGCGATCCGGAGCATTGGCAGGCGGTGACCCGTGGGGTAGAGGACAAGCTGTCGGACGCGTTGCATGAGCGCCTCGCCAGTCGCTTCGTCGACCGGCGGACCAGCGTCCTGATGCGGCGGTTGAGAGAGAACACGATGCTTGAAGCGGAAATCTCGACGACCGGCGACGTGACCGTCGAGGGCCAGCATGTGGGCCACCTGCACGGCTTCCAGTTCGTGCCCGACCCGCAGGCCGACAACGCCGAGACCAAGACCCTGCGCAACGCCGCCGCCAAGGCGCTGGCGGGCGAGATCGAGGCGCGCGCCGAGCGCTTCTCGTCGGCGGCCGACTCGTCCCTCGTGCTCTCCAACGACGGCACGGTGCGCTGGACCGGCGACCCCGTGGCGAAGCTGGAGCCCGGCGACAAGCTCTACGAGCCGCGGATCCGCATCCTCGCCGACGAGGGGCTCACGGGCCCGGCCCGGGACAAGGTGGAGATCAGGCTGCGCGCCTGGCTCAAGGCGCATATCGTGCGCGTGCTGGGGCCCGCGCTGGAGCTGGAGACCGCCGCCGAGATCCAGGGCATCGCCAAGGGCATCGCCTTCCAGGTCGGCGAGGCGCTGGGCGTGCTCGAGCGCTCGCGGGTGCAGCAGGAGGTGCGGGGCCTCTCGCAGGAGGACCGCGCCGCGCTGCGGGCCAAGGGCGTGCGCTTCGGCGCCTACCACATCTACCTGCCGGCGCTGCTCAAGCCCGCCCCGCGCCTGCTCGCGGCCCAGCTCTGGGCGCTCCAGAACGGCGGGCTCGACCAAAGGGGCCTGGACGACATCGCCCATCTGGCCGGCTCCGGGCGCACCTCGATCCCCGTCGACACCACCATCGCCAAGGGTCTCTACCGCGCCGCGGGCTTCCGGGTCTGCGGCACCCGGGCCGTGCGGGTCGACATCCTGGAGCGGCTGGCCGACCTCATCCGCCCCGCCATCGCCTATCGCCCCGGCGCGACCCCGGGCGAGCCGCCGCCGGGCGCCGCCGACGGCGAGGGCTTCGTGCCCACCGTCGCCATGACCTCGCTGGTGGGCTGCTCGGGCGAGGACTTCGCCTCGATCCTGAAGTCGCTGGGCTACATGGTGGACCGCCGGCCCGGCCCGGCCATCACGGTGCCCCTGCTCCCCATCGCCCCGAAAACCCCCTTGACGCCGGCGCCCCCCGCGCAGGACGCCGCCCCGCCGCAGCCGCCCGAGAGCGCGGCCGACGCGTCGGACGCCCCGTCGCCCGAGGCGCCCGTCGAGGCCGCCCCGGACATGCCGCCCGCGCCCGACCTGTCGGCGGGCGAGGTCGCGGCCCCTGTCGCCGCCGAGGGCGCGCCCGTCGCCGTCGAGGCGCCCGCGCCCGGGGAGCCTCCCGAGACCCCGCCCGCCGAGACTCCGCCAGCCGAGACATCCCCCGCCGAGACGTCGTCCACCGAACCTGCGGCGGCCGAGACTCCGGCCCTGGCGGAATCCGAGCCCACGGACGCCGTCGAGGCGGCTGCCGAGCCGGTCGTCGTCGACGCGCCGGCGCCCGAGGCCGAGGCGGCTCCCCCCCTGCCCCCCGGGGCAGAGGCGGCCGCGCCCGTGGAGCCCGCCGCCGCGGAGCCCGCGACCCCGGCCGAGCCCGTGCTGATCGAGGTCTGGCGCCAGGGCCGGCACCAGCGTGACGAGGGGCATCGCCGGCAAGGGCGGGGCGACCGGCGCCCCGGCCCGCGCCCCGAGGGCGGCGAGCGCGCCGGCGGCGGGGGACGCCCCGAGCGTCCCCGCTTCGACCGCCCGCGCGGCGACCGGCCGCAGGGAGAACGCCCGCAGGGAGACCGTCCCCAAGGCGATCGTCCCCAGGGCGACCGGCCGCCCCGGCCCGACCGCCCGCCCCGGGAGGAGCGCCGCGCCGAGAGCGGCGGACGGCCCGACCATCGCCCGCCTCGCGGCCCCCGTCCCGACGATCGGCGGGGACCGCCCCGGGACGACCGGCGCCCCGGCGGCGACCGGCCCGAGCGGCGCGAGCGCCAGCCCGACCCGAACTCGCCCTTCGCCAAGCTCCTGGAGCTCAAGGCGCAGCTCGAGCGGGACAAGAGGTAGGCGGCGTTGCGCGCGGACCGTCAGCGCCTCGACAAGTGGCTCTGGTACGCCCGCTTCGCGCGCACCCGCTCCATGGCGGCCCGCCTCGTCACGGACGGCTTCGTGCGCGTGAACGGCCAGCGCTGCGAGAACGCCGCCAAGGGGCTCGGGATCGGGGACGTGATCACGGTCGCGGCCCCGCACGCCACCGCCGTGGTGCGGGTCCTGGACCTGGGCGAGCGGCGCGGGCCCGCGACGGAGGCGCGCGAGCTCTACGAGGAGGTGTCGCCATCGTGATCCGGCGCGCCCCCGTCGGGGCTCCACCCGCGTCCGGCGGGCTTGCGCCCGAAAATCGCAGCCGCTAGACGCCTCCCAGCCCGGCCGCGGCGCGCCCGCCCCTCGTGGGGGCCCGCCCCGGCCGCCAGGATCGCGTCGTGATCCGTCCCGCGTGAAGAGGACCCCAGGGGCATGACCTACGTCGTCACCGAGAACTGCATCAAGTGCAAGTACATGGACTGCGTCGAGGTCTGCCCCGTCGATTGCTTCTACGAGGGCGAGAACATGCTCGTCATTCATCCGGACGAGTGCATCGATTGCGGCGTCTGCGAGCCGGAATGCCCCGCCGAGGCCATCAAGCCCGACACGGAGCCGGGCCTCGAGCAGTGGCTCAAGCTCAACGCGGACTTGGCCAAGTCCTGGCCCAACATCACCCAGAAGAAGGACGCGCCCTCCGACGCCAAGTCCTTCGACGGGCAGCCCGGCAAGTACGACAAGTACTTTTCCACCGCCCCCGGCGACGGCGATTGAGGCGCTCCGCCGCCGCGTCGGCGTCCCCTGGGCGCGGATGCCCATGCCCCATCGGCATGGGGCCCATGCAGGCGATTCGGCGCCCGAGGGCGGGAAAGGGGCGCCTTCTCCCGGGGAGAGGCGCCGTAAGCTTTTGATTTTTGCCGATCTGTGTGGTACTTTTCACACCTGCCGTCGCTTGAGCCCGACGCGCCACGCCGCACGAGAGCACCCGCACCGATGACAAGGTACGACGCGGCCGACCGTCATGGATAGGCTTCTATCCAGCCGACGGGCGTC
This sequence comes from Salinarimonas sp., assembly GCA_035628475.1. GTDB lineage: Bacteria > Pseudomonadota > Alphaproteobacteria > Rhizobiales > Beijerinckiaceae > Salinarimonas_A. The sequence continues at coordinate 3,667 of DASPJU010000561.1, forward strand.
AGGGCTTTTGCCGTTCCCGGCGACAACCTGGGGACAAGAGGTCGGCTCCTGACCGGAGCCGCCGCTTGTAGAGTTTTGCGCCGTCGCTCCCCAGCGCGGTGCCGAGACGTCCGCGGCTCGAACCGCGGACATGCAGCAGGAGGCCTTCCTCGCATGACGACCGTCAAGAAGACTGCGCCACGCCCGGGGTTCAAGACCGGCGAAGCGATCGTGTACCCGGCTCACGGGGTCGGCCGCATCACAGCGGTCGAGGAACAGGAGATCGCCGGCTTCAAGCTTGAGCTCTACGTCGTCAGCTTCGAGAAGGACAAGATGGTCCTGCGCGTCCCGACCGCGAAGGCCGCGACCGTGGGCATGCGCAAGCTCGCCGAGCCCGAGCTCGTCCAGAAGGCCCTCGACACCCTCACCGGCCGGGCCCGGGTGAAGCGCACCATGTGGTCGCGCCGCGCCCAGGAATACGAGGCCAAGATCAATTCCGGCGACCTGATCGCCATCGCCGAGGTGGTGCGCGACCTGCACCGCTCCGAGGCGCAGCCCGAGCAGTCCTACAGCGAGCGCCAGCTCTACGAGGCGGCCCTCGACCGGGTCGTGCGCGAGATCTCCACGGTCAACCGCATCACGGAGACCGAGGCCCTCAAGCTCATGGAGGCGAGCCTCGCCAAGTCGCCCCGCCGCGCCAAGGCGGACGCCGAGGCCGAGGGCGACGACCTGCAGGAGGAGGCGGCCTGACCGGCCCGTCCCGCGCGATGCAAGAACCCGGCTCCGGCCGGGTTTTTTCTTGCCCGCGTCGATCAGAGGGGTCGCACATCCCTCCTGAACGCGCATGCCTGTCATACCCCGGGCTCATGGCTGAGCCCTTGTCGAATGGCGGCGCGACTTTATTTCGGCGCAGCCGTTTTTCGCGGTGATCCAGTCCCGGGCATCCTCCGTAAATCTGCGTAGAGTTCGCAGGGGGAGGGTGCCGTGGGAGATGGGGCCGGGATCCGTCGTGGCTTCGTGCGCGCCGCAATGGACGCGCCGTTCCTCGAGCGGGAGGAGGAGCGCGAGCTCGCGGTCCGCTGGCGCGAGGAGCGCGACGAGGCGGCGCTGCACCGGCTGGCGGCCTCGCATATGCGCCTCGTCATCGCCATCGCGGCCCGCTACCGCCATTACGGGCTGGCGATGTCCGACCTCGTCCAGGAGGGGCATGTGGGCCTGCTCGAGGCCGCGGCCCGCTTCGAACCCGAGCGGGACGTTCGCTTCTCCACCTATGCCACCTGGTGGATCCGCGCCTCGATCCAGGACTACATCCTGCGCAACTGGTCCATCGTGCGCGGCGGGACCTCCTCGGCCCAGAAGGCCCTGTTCTTCAACCTGCGCCGCCTGCGGGCGAAGCTCACCCGGGGCGGCGAGGAGCGCGTCTCCGAGCGGTTCTACGGCGAGATCGCCGAGGCGATCGGCGTCTCGCCGCAGGACGTCGCGGTGATGGACGCGCGCCTGTCCGGCCACGACGCCTCCCTCAACGCCCCCGTCATGGAGGGTGAGGCCGGCGGCTCCGCCGAGCGCATCGACTTCCTGGTCTGCGCGGCGCCCCTGCCCGACGAGACCGTGGGCGAGACCATCGACGGGACGCGCCGCCTGCAATGGCTGCGCGGGGCGCTGTCCGTGCTCAACGAGCGCGAGCTGCGCATCGTGCGCGAGCGGCGCCTGTCGGACGAGCAGGCCACGCTGGAGAGCCTCGGCGACAAGCTCGGCATCTCCAAGGAGCGCGTGCGCCAGATCGAGAACCGGGCCCTGGAAAAGCTCCGCCGCGCGCTGGTCGACCGCCATCCCCAGGCCGCGACCGCGACGATGTGAGGGGAGAGGCGGACCTCC
>DASPJU010000562.1:0-5116 GCA_035628475.1 Salinarimonas sp.
GAGTTCTGGGAGGCGGAGAGCGGCGAGTACAACGGCGCAACGCGGCTGGGGGCGCTGAAGAGCGCTGGCCCGGCGCCCGGCGTGCCCGAACCCCAGAACACGTCGCACCTGGTGCTCCAGGCTTCGGGGTCGCAATCGTGGAACAAGGAGCTCCGGGTGGCGGTGCACCGCTCGGGCATGCCGGACGATCGGGGCACCTTCCGGTGGCGCTACGACGGCGACACCAACTGGTATGGGTGGGAGCCCCCGGTGGCGATCTCGGCCTGGGAGGCCCTCGACTGGACCAACGACGCTTCGCGCAACTGGGTGCACCCCCATGCCGTCACCCTGGCGGACGACGCCGTGCTGGTGATCGCCGAGTACGACGCCGGGGCGCTCTACACCACCGCGTGCTGGCGACGCGACCCGGACACCGGGGCCTGGACGCGGAAGACCGACCTGGCCGCGGCTTCGGCGACGGCGGCCTATCCGTGCCTGTGCCTCGTGCCCCTGCCCACCGGCGGGGAGCGGGTAGTGGCGTTCTACTGGCTCTCTGGCAGCACGACGGCCGATGTGGGGATGTCCTGGTCCGACGACGCCGGCACGACCTGGACGGAGGGGGCGCGCGCGGTGCTGCCCGAGAGCTGGACGCTCACGAGCTGGACGCCCAAGCGACTCCGGGCCGCTTACCTCAACGGCCAGATCCTGCTCATCGCCTCGATGCAATCCCTCGACACCGCGGGTCACACGATGGAGGACATCCTCGTGCAGTTCGCGAGCACGGACATGGGGGCGTCCTTTGTCGAGGTCTATCGGCAGGATGTGGACTCCGAATCGGGGGGCGCCTACCCGGACATCGTCGTGCAGGGGGGCGGCTTCGTCGTGGGGGCCGTGACGCTCACCGGCGTCCCTTCGAACTATCCGGTGGCGATCCGGCTGGGATCCGCGTTCGAATCGATTGGGGACGTCACCCCTGTTACGATTGATGTTGCGGCGCCAGCGACGGGCACGGACTTTCTGACCGAGGGCGACCTCTGCCTCGCGGTGGACGACGCCGGCGCGCTCTACGTCACCTTCCGGCGCTACTCCGATCGGGTCTGGACCACGTTCCGATCGGACGATGGCGGCGCGGAATGGGCACCGATGGGTGCCAACGATCTCGCCAGCAGCCGCGGCACCTGGTGGCGTGCGGACGCGGGGACGTACCCAGACGACGCCTGCGCCGTGTTCCAGCGCGGCCGGATGCTGGTGATCTTCGGCCACGTCTCGAGCCCAGGGGCCTACGACGAGTCCCTCTCCTGCGCGTACCTGGGGGGCTACAGCACCTTCACGCTCCCTCCGCTCAGCCCCAATGACCTCGACGCGGCTCGGGTGTCCTACACCACCACGTGGCTCCCCTTCGACCTCCCCGACGACATGGGCTGGACCGCGACGACGACGGGGGCGCCGACCGCCTCGATCTCCTCGGGCCGGCTCCGCGTCCAGGCCGCGGCCGGAGAGGGGAAGTGGTACCACCAGACCCCGACCGGCACGAACGCCGGCGGCATCCTCGCCGACATCATCACCGAGGCCGACGCCGACACGGCGTTCCTCCAGGTGCGCCAGTACCAGGGGGGGGTTGGCTATGAAGCAGAGATCCGTGTCACCCCCACTGCGGTACAACTCTGGGACGCCGTGGCCAACGTCCAGCGCAGCTCCTGGACGATCACGGGCGCGGGGGAGGTGCAGGTCCGCGTCGTGCTCGTCAACGGGTCGCTGCTGGTCCGCGTGCGGGACTACTCCAACGGCTCCGCCCGCTCCTGGACCACGCTCACCGGCACCCTCACCGACGACGCCGGCGGGACGTTCACGACCGACCGCGTGCGCTTCGGGGTGCCCAGCACCGGCGTGGCACAGCGCGACGTCTACTTCCGGTTCCTCGGCTGGGTGGACGACGAGGGCGGCGCCAACCCCTTCGCCGGGATCGACATGCCCACGTGGGTCTCCGCCTACGCCAACCCCGGCTCCATCCACGGCCGGGGGCTCTCCTCCCTCCCGACCTACGTGGACGACGGCGTGCGCCTCGCCGCGCTCGACGGGCCCGGGTTCTCCGGGGAGACCTGGCACATCGACACGCGCTACACCCATCCGGTCACGCGGATCCTGCCGCACGTGGAACCCTCGCCGGCCCGCGGGTGGCGCTCGGCGGCGATCAGCGACTTCGACGCCTCGACGACGCACCTTCACCTCGCCTTCCGGCTCGACGGCGACGGCGACGGCGGCTTCCTCGGGGAGGACTGCTCGCTTGAGAACGACCTGGTGGCGGCCTACCTGGATGGCCTCAACTGCCCGCAGGTGGCCGTGGACCTGTACTACGGGGGCGCCTGGAACAGCACCACCACCACCTCCGGCGTGACCTTCGTCGCCAGCCGGAAGGGGAACACGGTCCGGCCCGCGGCCAACGCCGCCGGCTCGAAGGTGCGCTTCGGGGAGATGGTCGGCGGCCACATCGCCTTCCACAACGCCGGCTATACGACGACGACCCATACCACGGTGGTTACCAGCAACACCGAGGGCAACACCCGCACCGACAGCGTCACGAAGCACCCCACCTTCGTGATGCGCGACAGTGACAACGCCCTGGCGGCCTCGCCGTCGGTCTCGGTGTGGCCCACCCGGCACCTGATCGTGGCCCACCCGTCCGGCTACTCCCGGGACATCCAAGGGGTACGCCTGCGGATCCCGGTCTCGGGCGCCTCGGCCTACCCGGGCCGGCCGGCCGACGGCTACTACGAGGTCGGCACCTTCGCATTCGGGCCCGTCCTGGTGTTCGGCCATGACTACTCGTGGGAGCACAACGCGAGCATCGAGGCCAACGTGGATCTCGCCACGGCCCGAGACGGGAGCCGTCGGAGTCGCGTGCTCGGCCCGCCTCGGGAGACCTGGGAGATCGGGTGGGCCGACGGGGTGGACACCACCGACTACCACCAGGCCACCGCGAGCAACTACATCAAGGGCAGCGCCAACGCGGGGGCGGTGGCCGTCGCCTTCCGCCACGACACGCCCTACCTGCTCCAGGACTGGCTGCGCGCGGAGGACGGGCCGGATGCCCTCGTGGTCTTCCTCCCCAGCCTCGCCTACGACAGTGCCTCCGGCAGCTCGGGCGACGTGGTCTCGGCCTGGACCAACTTCGCCACCGGGGCGGTGTACGGGCGCGTCACCAGCCCGGTGCGCATCGAGACCATCCTCGGCGAGGAGTTCTCCAACGAGATGTTGCGGATCTCGTCGCTGACCCTGGAGAGCGAGGTATGAGCGCCGTGCTGACCGCCGCCGACCTCGCCGGCGGCGACGTCGTCTACCTCCTCACCCTCACCTTCGCCGGGCGCCCCTGGCGCTGGGCAAGCCGCGCCGTCGAGGTGGAGACCGAGGCCGGGGAGCTCCTGGTGTTCGCGGGGGGGCTCGAGGGAGTGGACGTCGAGGACGCGCTCGAGATGGGCTCCTCCGACGTGCCCTCGCCGCGGAGCGCCAGCTTCACGCTCGACTGGCCCGAGGTGCCTGCGCTGGTCGAGCAGGGCCACGACCTGGCGAGCACGACGGGCGAGCTCGCGGCCTGGGTTCCGGGGACGACGTGGGAGCGCCGCCTTCCCCTCCTGGATGGCCTCGTGCCGGACGCCGAGTATGGCGACGCGAGCGAGGGCGTGAGCCTCTCCCTGGAAGAGCGGCCCTTCGAGGTGAAGGCGGAGATCATCCCCGCCGAGCACATGGTGAACGGCATCACCTGGCCCGACGCTGCCGACGAGGCCGAGGGGCAGCCCTATCCCCTCGTGTTCGGCACCCCGGGGCCCTACACGACCGCCGACGGTGCGGCCTCGAAGGCGGGGGCGACGCCGGGCCTGGTGGTCCATGGCTCCGCCGACACCCTCCTCATCGCCGGCCACCCCACGAAGGCCGGCGCCGACGGGGACCAGGTGGACGTGAACAACAAGAACCTCCAGACGTGGGCCTCCTTCACGGCGACGCACGCCGCGGTGGACGGGGACGGGCGCATCGTCACCACCATCGACTACACGGCCGAGGCGACGTGGGAGCCCACCCATGCCTACGCGGTGAGCTGGAAGAGCTCGGCGGGGATCGCGCGGGCGGACGGCGAGGGCTACTGCTCCACCGCGGGGGACGTGCTCGTGCTCATGCTCCAGCGCTCGCGCGCGCGGGTGGACTGGGGCCGGGTCTACGCGGCGAAGTGGCGCTTCGATGAGCTCACCGTGGGCGGCTTCGTGGATGACGGCGATCCCCTCGACTGGGTGATCGACAACCTCCTCCCCCTCTTCCCGGACGTGTGCCTGACCTCGGGCCCGGGGGGGATCTACCCGTGGGTCGATCGGCCAGTGACGTCCCGCGACGTGGTGGCGGAGCTGGTGGACGGGCAAGAGGGCGTCACGCGGACATCGGGCGTGTCCTACGTCGGGTACGACGAGGTGGTGAACCTCGCCACGCTCTCCTACGCCTACGGGCTCCAGCGCGCGGCCTACCAGCGCTCCCGGACGATCACCGGCGATCCGACGCGTCAAAGCCTCGCCGGCGGGGTGATTGTGACGCACGACGCCCGGGTGTCGCGCGCGCGGTACGGCAACCGGGCCGTGTCCCTCGACGGCAGCGACATCCTCTACGACCAGGCCTCGGCCGATGCGGTGCTCTCCCGGCTCGTCGCCGTGAGGGGCCGGGCGCGCCGAGCGCTCACGCTCGGTGCCCCCTTCACGTGGGCGTGGCTCCAGAAGGGCGACGCTGTGTCGGTCACGGTGGATGCGCTGTCGATGTCGGCCCGCCTCGGCCGGGTCCGGGCGGTGCACTGGCAGGACGATGGCGTAGGGTTCGAGGTGTTGCTCGACCCGAGGGCTACTCCCACCACTGGAGGGTGAGGGTGATATCCCCCGGGATCAGGTTCTCGCACGAGGACGCGATGGCGTCCTCCGTGCTGGTCATGGCTGCTTGCGACCAGCAAAGGGCCCCATCCTTCCAGAGGACCTGCCAGGCCGGCCCACACACCACAGGAGAGGAGCCGATCCCGAGCTCGACCGTGCGGCAGTAGGACGCGAGGACGGGCGTGTTCGCCGGGATCACGGAGGCGCGACCGTCGAACGTAGAGCCGTTGGCCTGGGGC
>DASPJU010000563.1:0-10819 GCA_035628475.1 Salinarimonas sp.
ATGTAGTGGTGCAGCGCGGCCGGATCGATCTCCGTGTTCACTCCACGGGCCGTCAGAAGAGCTGGGAGGCTGGATGCGAAGCGCAAAGCGCGTGCATTCTCGGTAAGGTAGAGCGGCTTGATGCCAAGCCGATCCCGGGCCATGACGATGCGGCCGTTGTCGCGCTCCCAAAGCACGAAGGCGAACATGCCGTAGAAGCGCTCGACGCAGGCCGGGCCCCAGGCATGGTAGGCCTTGAGGATCACCTCCGTGTCGCCGTCCGAGAAGAAGGCGTAGCCCTTCCCCTCCAGCTCGGCGCGAAGCTCCCGGAAATTGTAGATGCAGCCGTTGAAGACGAGGCCGATCCCCAGATCGGGGTCGAGCATGGGCTGCTGCGAGGCGGGGCTGAGATCGAGGACGCTCAGGCGCCGGTGGCCGAAGGCGACGCGTCCTTGCGCGAAGATCCCCGACGAGTCGGGCCCGCGGCGGTGCAGCGTCTCGGCCATCGCCGCGACAGCCGTCACGTCCGGCGGAGCCCCGTCCAGCCGAACTTCGCCGCAGATCCCGCACATCCCTTGCGTCTCCCTTACCCTTCGCCGAACGGGCCCGCCCGCGCCCCGCCGGGGCGCGGCCAGCTGGGCCGCAATCTCGAGCTTCGGCCAACGCGTCCGGCGCTCGAATCGTTCCTGACCGGTCCGGGGTCGGCCGGGCGCCGCCTGGTCAGCCCAGCTGGAAGATCGCGACGAAGTCGCTCAGCGCGAGGGTGTTGCCGGCCGGCGTGGTGATCGCGACCTCGCCGTCCGCCTCGAGCCTGCGCGCCAGGGCGAGCGCCTCCCGGGCCGACGGGCGCGCGGCCGTCACGGCTCCCGCCGGCGAGATCAGCGAAACCAGAAACACGTCGCTCACGCTCCCTCAAGAAGACGGGGTCAACGCCGCAGCGGCGCGTTTCGTTCAGCGTCCTGGCGGTGTTCGTGCCGCGCCGGCGTCGACGCGGGCGCCCTTAACCTTAATGGACGATTGACGGGCGCCGCCGTTGAGAGGGGCGCCGGCGTTCCATTATGGTCCGGCCGAGGCGCGGTCTGGAGCGGATCATGGGCATGGACGAAGAGCGGGCGGCACGGGATGGCGCTCGGACCGACCTGGCGGCCTTGCGCGCGCGGATGCGCGCCGCGCCGCGTAGGCCGTGGCGCGCCGTTCTCGGCCTCGCGCTCGCCGCCCTCGTGGCCGGGGCGGGAGCCGGCCTCGCCCACGACGACGCGGGGATCCTGACCTTCTTCCGCGAGGAGGCCGCCCGCCGCCTGCCGGCGCCCGTGGCGGCGGTCGTCGCGGCGGCGCCGAGACCCGCGCAGGGACCCGCCCGCGTCGCGAGGGCGGAGCCGCGCCGGGAGACGCCCCGCGGACCGCGCGTCGATCCCGTGCCCCGGGCGGCCTCCGTCGCGACCGCGGCCGCGAGCGTCCGCCCGAGCACGGGTCGGACCGCCTGCGTGCGCCTGTGCGACGGCTATCATTTCCCCCTTGGGCCCATCGCCTCGGCCGGCGACCGACCCGTCCACCAGGCCGCCTGCGAGGCCGCCTGTCCCCACGCGCGGGTGGCCCTGTTCACCCTGGCCCCGGGGGTCGCCGACATCGGCGGGGCGCGCGGTCCCGACGGGATCCTCTACCGCGCCCTGCCGCAGGCCTTCGCGCATCAGAGCCGGCGTGTGGCCGATTGCTCCTGCCAGGGGCCGGACAACGTCGCCCGCCGCATCGACCCGGCCGCGGACCGGACGCTGCGGCGCGGCGACCTCATCGTGGGGCGCGCGAGCGCCCAGGCCTATGCGGGGCGGGCGGGCGCCTTCGAAGATTTCCGGCGCTCGCGCGCGCTCTCGCCGGTGGCGCGGCGCCAAGTCGACGCGCTGCTCGCGGTCTCGGTGCGCGAGGCGCGCCGCGAGGCCTTCCTGCGCACCATGACGGTGGTGCGGGTCGAGGCGAGCGCGGCGGCGCCGGGGCGGTCGGCCGCCTTCGCGCCCGTGGAGCGCTCCGCCTCCGGCTTCGGCACCGTCCGGGTCGTGGCCTCCTCGCCCTTCGTCGCGATCAACTGAGGCCGCGGCCGGGTTTACCCGGCCGCAAGCGCGGGCGTGGCACAAGGGGCGGTCACCCTCGCGGAGCCGGCCCGTGCACGCTGTCCTCGTCCTCGACCATGCTCATGTGAACGGCGGCCAGGCCAAGGTCGCGATCGAGTCGGCGCTGGGGCTCGCGGCCCGCGGGCACCGGGTCACGGTCTTCGCCGCGGTCGCGCCGGTGGATCCCCGCCTGGCATCCGCCGGCATCGAGGTCGTCTGCCTCGGCCAGGACGACGTCACGACGGCGCGCAACCCCGCGGCCTTCGCGGTGCAGGCGATCTGGAACGCGCCGGCGGCACGCCGGCTCGGGGAGGTCGTGGCGGGGCTCGATCCCAGCGACACGGTGGTGCATGTCCACGCCTTCGCGAAGGCGCTCTCGCCCTCGATCGGGCGCCCGCTCGCGGCCTCGGGCCTCACCGCGATCTACACCATGCACGAGTTCTTTCTGGTGTGCCCGAACGGCGGCTTCTACGACTATCCCGCGGGCGGGGTCTGCACGCGCGTGCCGATGTCGGGCGCCTGCATGGCCCGCAACTGCGACGCCCGCTCCTATCCGCGCAAGCTCCTGCGGGTGGCGCGCCACGCGGGCATGAGCCACGTCGCCCGCCTGCCCGAGGCCTTCCGGCACATCGTCCTCATCAGCGACCTGCAGGCGCGGGTCGCGGGGCCCTACCTGCCGTCCGGCGCCCGCCTGCACCGGATCGACAATCCCATCGCGGTGCCCGATCCCGGACCGAAGGGGGAGGGGAGGCCCGGAGGCTTCCTGTTCGTGGGCCGCCTCTCGGCCGAGAAGGGCGTCGGCCATTTCCTCGAGGCGGCGCGGCGCGCGGGCGTCACGCCGACGCTGGTCGGCGACGGGCCGGAGGCGGACGGGATCCGGTCCCGCTACCCGGAGGCCGTCATGCTCGGCTGGAAGCCGGCCGAGGAGGTGCGCTCGCTGATGCGGGAGGCCCGCGCGCTCGTCTTTCCCTCGGTCTGGTACGAGGGCCAGCCGCTCACCGTGCTGGAGGCGCTCGCCGTCGGCACCCCCGTGATCGTGAGCGACGTCTGCGCCGGGCGCGAGGCGGTCGCCGACGGGGTGAACGGCCTCTGGTTCCGCTCCGGCGACGCGGACGACCTCGCCCGCGCGCTGCGGACGCTTCAGGACGATGCCACGGCGCGGCGCATGGGCGCCGCGGCGCATGAGCGCTACTGGGCGGCGCCGCTGACCCCGGAGCGGCACGTGGACCGGCTCGAGGCGCTCTATGCCGAGGCGCTCGGGCGGGCGCCGGCGCCCGTCGCGATCGCGGCGGAATAGGGCAGGCGGCGCAGCCAAGCCTGCCGGGCGCATTCCAGCCCCCAGACCAGCCCCATGAGCAGGAAGACGTGGCGCCAATGGTCGATGTCGATCTGAAACGCCTGAAGGAAGAAGACGAGGAGCGTCGGGAACGCGATCTGCGCCGTCCGCATCACGGGAGACGGCGTCAGCATCAGGCGGAAGCCCACGAAGCAGGTGACGAGGGTGAGCCCGATCCAGGCAAATCCCCCGAGCCAGCCCGCATTGGCGAAGCCGCCGATATAGGAATTGTGCGGCTCCAGGCCGAAATGAACGCGAAAGCGCAGGGGGCCGAAGCCGTTGGGCCGCTCCATGAGCATCGGGATCGAGCGCAGCTGGTTGCCGAAGCGGCCGGTCTCGCCCTGGTCGTAGTCCTTGCTGAGGGTGGCGCGGTCGGCGAAGCGCTCGGCGACGCTGCCGATGGAGAGGAGCGCGCCCAGCCCCACGGCGCCGACGAGCGCCGCGGCCACGCCGAGCGCCACGATGCGCCGGCGCAGCCAGCGCGCCCGCGCGGTGACGAAGGTGACGGCCACCATCACCGTGGTGGCCACGACCGTCGCGCCCCATGAGCCGCGGGAGAAGGACAGGAAGATCGTGCCCAGGATCAGGAGCAGGACCAGGAAGGACGCCACGGGACGGCGCGCGGCGCCCGTGAGCAGGTTGTGCATGAGATAGAGGGCGCCCAGGATGAGGTAGGAGCCGAGCACGTTCGGATCCTCGAACACGCCCGCCGCCCGCCCGTCCATGGTGAAGAGGAAACCCGGCGCCAGGCCCACATAGCTGAGCACGCCAGCGAGGGAGGCCACCACGCAGCTCGCCACGTAGGCCTGCAGCGCCACCTCCACCCGCCGCGCCGTGTCGTCGGAGAAGAGCATCACGAAGAAGACCGCCGTGACCATCAGGTAGAGCGACTGGTAGCTCCAGGCGAAGGAGAGCGGCTCGCTCAGGTAGGGCACGAGCGCGATCCCCAGGGCCACGTGGTAGAGGATCAGGGGCGCCAGGAAGACGACCGCGCCCCGGTGCAGCCGGACGCCCAGCGCCAGCCAGACCAGGATCGTCGGGATCGCGATGAAGTCGTAAGGCGACGGCTGCATGAAGGTGAAGCAGCCGAACACGATCATCAACGCCAGGAGCCCCAGGCCGACGCGCTCGGCCAGGGTCCGGACGGGCAGGGCGGCGAGCCCTGCTTGAGCGGGATGGAACGCTTGCGTCACGGGGCGGTCCTCGTCCCAGGCGGGATCGGCTCCAGACTTGCGCCCGGCACGGTTAAGGACGGCTGAAGAGGGGCGGGCCTTAACCCCGCCTCAACCCTGATGGGCCTTTCTGGGGCGGTCGAGGTCCGCCGCCCCTCATGCACCCCACGCCCCACGCCCCGCCCGATCCGGCCCTGTCGACCGGCGACCTGCTGCGCGCCGCGTGGCGGGGCTGGCGCCCGCTCGCGGCCTGGGTCGCGGCGAGCCTCGCGGCGGCGCTGGCCGTGATCGCGCTCGCGACCCCGCGCTACGTCGCCGAGGCCGTGCTGCTGATCGAGCCGCAGGAGGGGGCCTATACCCAGGCCGGCACGGCCGGCTGGAGCCCGCCCTACGTCGGCGAGGACGACGTCGCGACGGCGGTCCTGGCGGTGCGGTCCCGCGACCTCGCCCGCGAGGCCGTGCGGCGGCTGGGCCTCGCGGGCCACCCCGCCTTCGATCCCGGGCGGAGCGCCGGCGAGGAGGCCCTCGTCGAGCGCTATCTCGACGCGCTCACGGTGTCGGCCGAGGTCCTCACCTCCCGGGTCGTGCGGGTGACCTTCCGCGCCGCCGATCCCGATCTCGCGGCGAGCGGGGCCAACGTCGCGGCGGCGCTCTTCCTCGATCGTCGCGGCGCCGCGGCGGGAGCGGACGCGGGCGACGCCGCCGAATGGCTGCGCCCGACCATCGAGCGCCTGCGCGCCGAGCTCGCGGCGGCCGAGGCGGCCGTGGAGGCGCAGCGCGCCGCGGCGGGCCTCGTCGCCGGCACCCGTGGCACGGTCCTGGCGCAGGGCCTGGGCGAGCTCAACGGGCGCCTCGCGGCCGAGATGCGGGCCGGGGCGGACGCGCAGGCGCGGGCCGGCATCCTGCGCGATCTCATGGCGTCCGGCCGGACGATGGAGGTGGCGGGCGTCGCCGACGATCCCGGCATCCGCCGGCTCGCCGAGCGCCGGGCGGGGCTCCAGGCGGGACTTGCCCGGGAGGGCCGGGCCTTGAGCCCCGGCCATCCCCGGATCGAGGCCCTGCGGGCCCGTCTCGACGACGTGGACGGCGCGCTTCGCGCCGCCGCCGAGCGCGCCGCGCGCGCCCTCCAGGCGGAGGCCGAGATCGCGGCGAGCCGGGTCGAGGCCCTGCGCGCCGCCATCGACGAGCAGGCCCGTGCGGTGGGGGGAACGGGGGCGGGCCACGTTCGGCTGAGGGTGCTCGAGCGCGAGGCCGCGGCCCTGCGCGCGGGGCTCGATGCGCATCTCGCGCGCCTGGCCGAGGCGCAGGCGCGCCAGGGCGGTCGCGCCGAGCCAGGCGAGGCCCGGCTCGTGTCGCGGGCCGTGCCGCCGGCCCGGGCGCATTTCCCCAACCGGCCGATGCTCCTCGTCCTGGCGCTGGCCTGCGGGCTGATGCTGGGCTTCCTGGGGCTCGCGATCCGCGAGCTCCTGGGCGGCGCGCGCCTGGCCGGGGGCTGAGCCCGGCGCCCGCTCACCCGGTGACGCGCTGCACCTGGCTCACCACGCGCTTGGCGCGCAGCTCGCCCACGATCGCGTTGAGGTGCTTGAGGTCCCAGACCGTGAGGTCGATGAGCACGTCGGTGAAGTCCGGGGTGCGGCGGTCCATGGCGACGTTGTCGATGTTGCCGTCGTGGTCCGCGATGACCTGGGCGATCTGGGCGAGCGAGCCGGGCTCGTTGATGCTCTGGAGCTTGAGGCGGGCGGGAAAGCGCTGCGCGGCGCCCGGGTCCACGTCCCACCGCACGTCGACCCAGCGATGGGGCTCGTTGTCGAAGGCGGCGAGCGCCGAGGACTGGATCGGATAGATCGTCACGCCCTCGCCGGGGGTGAGGATGCCCACGATCCGGTCGCCCGGCACGGCGCCGCCATTGGGCGCGAAGCGCACGGGGATGTCGCGGTCGAGGCCCCGGATCGGGATGCCGCCGTCGCCGCCGGGCAGGCGCACCTTCACGGTCGCGTCCTGGGCGAGGCTCATCCAGCCGGCGCCGTCCGCGGGCGCGCCGGCGCCGGGCGCGCGCCGGTCCTCCTTGTAGTCGGGATAGACCGCCTTCACGACGTCGCCCGAGAACATCTCGCCGCGCCCCACCGCCGCGAGCACGTCCTCGACGGACTGGCGGGCGAGCCGGGGCAGGGCTCCTTTCAGCTTCTCGTCCGTGAAGGCCTTGCCGGCGCGCTCGAAGGCGCGCTCCAGGATCTGCTTGCCCAGTCCCGCATATTGCCGGCGCACGGCCGTCCGGGTCGCACGCCGGATCGCCGAGCGCGCCTTGCCCGTGACCACGAGGGATTCCCAGGCCGCGGGCGGAACCTGCGCGTCCGCGCGCACGATCTCCACCTCGTCGCCGTTCTGGAGCTCGGTGAGCAGCGGCGCCATGCGCCCGTTGATCTTGCAGCCCACCGCCGTGTTGCCGACGTCCGTGTGGACCGCGTAGGCGAAATCGATGGGCGTGGCGCCGCGCGGCAGCGCGATGAGGCGGCCTTTGGGGGTGAAGCAGAAGACCTGGTCGTGGAACAGCTCGAGCTTGGTGTGCTCGAGGAACTCCTCGGGGCTGTCGCCCTCCGCCAGGAGGTCGATGGTGCGCCGCAGCCACTGATAGGCCCGGCTCTCCTGGGCGAGCCGCGAGGCGTCGTTGATCCCCTCCTTGTAGAGCGGATGGGCCGCGATGCCGAACTCGGCGATGCCCTCCATCTCGCGGGTGCGGATCTGCAGCTCGACGCGCTGGCGCCCGGGGCCGATCACGGTCGTGTGGATCGAGCGGTAGTCGTTCTGCTTCGGGGTCGAGATGTAGTCCTTGTAGCGCCCCGGCACCATCGGCCAGGTGGTGTGGACGACGCCCAGCGCCCGGTAGCACTCGTCGAGGTCGGCGACCAGGATGCGGAAGCCGAAGATGTCGGAGAGCTGCTCGAAGGCGACGGACTTGCGCTCCATCTTGCGCCAGATCGAGTAGGGCTCCTTGCGCCGGCCCTTCACCTCGGCCTTGATGCCGCGCGCGGCGAGGCGCCCCGTGAGATCCCCCTCGATCTCCTCCACGAGCCGCTCGGAGCGGGACCCCAGGTCGGTGAGGCGCCGGGTGATGGTCTCGTGGGCCTCCGGGTTGAGGTGGCGGAAGGAGACGTCCTCGAGCTCCTCGCGCATCTCCTGCATGCCCATGCGTCCGGCGAGCGGGGCGTAGATGTCGAGCGTCTCCTGCGCGATGCGCGCCCGCTTCTCCACGGGCATGAAGTGCAGGGTGCGCATGTTGTGCAGGCGGTCGGCGAGCTTGACGAGAAGCACGCGCACGTCCTCCGCCACCGCGAGCAGCAGCTTGCGGAAGTTCTCGCCCTGGGCTGCCTGCTTGGAGACGAGATCGAGGCGCTTGAGCTTGGTCAGCCCGTCCACGAGGGCGCGGATCTGCGGTCCGAACAGCTTGTCGATCTCGTCGAGGGTCGCCTCCGTGTCCTCGACCGTGTCGTGGAGCACCGCCGCCACGATGGTGGAATCGTCGAGGCGCAGGTCGGTGAGGATCGCCGCGACCTCGAGAGGATGGGCGAAGAACGGGTCCCCGGAGGCGCGCTTCTGCGTGCCATGCGCCCGCATGGCGTAGATGTAGGCCCGGTTGAGGAGAGCCTCGTCGGCGGCGGGGTTGTATTTTCGCACCCGCTCGACGAGCTCGTACTGACGCATCATGCTCTGGCGGCCCCCACGGCGCCTCGATCCGCAAAATCCTGACGAATCAAAAGGTAGGCTCCATGGTGCGGCGCCACAAGGCGCGTAGAAGCCCCGGAGACGAAAAGACCCGGCGCGAGGCCGGGTCCGAAGGTCGCGACAGGGAGGCGACGTCGCTCGTCGCCGTCACTCCCACCGCATGCGCAGGGCTCTCGAGATCGCCCGGAGGTCGGGCGCTCTGTTGCCGCCTACTCGTCGTCGTCGCTCTCGGCCGGGGGCACCAGGCCCTCGAGGCCGCGCAGCAGGTCGTCCTCGGACATACGGTCGAACTGCACCTCGGCGTCGTCGCCGCCGCCGCCGGCCGTCGCCGCGGGCGCGCCGATGAGCGGCACCGTCTCGGCCTCCGGCTCGTCGACCTCGACGTATTTCTGCAGCGAGTGGATGAGCTGCTCCTTGAGGTCGTCGGGCGAGATGGTCTCGTCGGCGATCTCGCGCAGGGCCACGACGGGGTTCTTGTCGCGGTCGCGGTCGATGGTGAGCGGGGCGCCCGAGGAGATCATGCGGGCGCGGTGGCTCGCCAGCAGCACGAGCTCGAAGCGGTTCTCGACCTTGTCGATGCAGTCCTCGACGGTCACGCGAGCCATGGACGGCTCCTCTCTCGGCTTGGGGTGTTCGGAAAGAGGGGGCCTTACACCAAAGAGGGGAGGGGGACAAGGGCGCCTCTCTTCGCACTCCCATGCGGGGGGCGGGCGTGAGGTTGCCACGCTGGGAAGTGCCCTCCACCTCTTCGCTGTCGTCCCCGGGCTGGACCCGGCCATCCAGTCGACCCGTCCGCCTGGGTTCCCGGGTCCAGCCCGGGGACGACAGGGGTGCGGTTCAGGCATCAAGGGTCCAGCGTGATCCCTCACCCCCCGGCGCTTCGCGCATCCTCCCCCTCTCCCGGATCAGGGAGGGGAGGACCGTCGCCCTTGACCCCCCGCCCGTCCTCCCTATGGTCCCGGCCACTTGACGAGGAGCGGCTGTTGGCGATCGCGAGCATGACGGGCTTTGCCCGGGAGGCGGGCACGACGGGGCCCTATCAGTGGGCCTGGGAGATCAAGTCCGTGAACGGGCGCGGCCTGGACGTGCGGGTGCGGGTGCCGCCGGGCTTCGACGCCGTGGGCGAGGAGGCCCGCGCCGCGGTCCAGAAGGCGGTCGCGCGCGGCCAGTGCCAGCTGGGGCTCACCCTCACGCGGGCCTCGAGCGTGCCCCGGGTGCGGGTGAACCGGGAGGTCCTGGACGGGCTCGTCGCCGCCCTGCGCGACGTCGCGCTCCCCGAGAGCGTGCGCCCGGCCTCCCTGGACGGCCTGCTGGCGGTGCGGGGCGTGGTGGAGATCGAGGAAGCGGACGACGCGGGAGCCCAGGACGCGCTCGCCGCGGATCTTCGCGCGGCGGCCGGGCGCCTGGCGCGCGGCCTCGCGGAGGCGCGCGCGGCCGAGGGCCGGGCGCTGGCCGAGGTGATCGCGGGCCAGCTCGAGGCCATGGAGCGCATCGTCGCGGCGGCCGACGCCCATCCCGGCCGCCGCCCTGACGCGATCCGCGAGCGGCTCGCGGCGGGGGTCGCGGCCCTGATGGAGACGGGCATGCCCCTCGATCCCGCCCGCCTGCACCAGGAGGCGGCGCTCATCGCCGCGCGCGCCGACATCCGCGAGGAGCTCGACCGCCTCTCCGCCCATGTGGCGGCGGCCCGCGCGCTCCTCGCCGAGGGCGGCGCGGTGGGGCGGCGCCTCGACTTCCTGGCCCAGGAATTCGGGCGCGAGGCCAACACGCTCTGCGCCGGGCGATCACCTCGGGGCTGTCCTCGGCGCGCCGCTCCAGGCGGGCGCGCAGCTCCGTCAGCGAGGGCGGCAGGATGAAGACGCTCACCACGTCCGAGCCCATCTTCTCGACGATCTGGCGGGTGCCCTGCCAGTCGATGTCGAACATCATGTCCTCACCGGCGGCGAGCGCCGCCTCCACGGGGCGGCGCGGCGTGCCGTAGAGGTTGCCGTGCACCTCCGCCCATTCGAGCAGCTCGCCCCGGTCGCGCAGGGACTCGAACTCGTCCGTCTCGATGAAGCGGTAATGCACCCCGTCGATCTCGGAGGGGCGACGGGAGCGGGTCGTGACCGAGACCGACAGGCGGATGCCGTGGTCCTCGCGCACGAGGTTGCGCGTCAGCGTCGACTTGCCGGCTCCCGAGGGCGAGGCGAGGATCAGGATGAGGCCGCGCCGGGCCTCGCGGGCGATGTCGGGCACGGGGCCTACTCCACGTTCTGGACCTGCTCGCGGAACTGCTCCACGAGCGCCTTGAGCTCCAGGCCGAGCCGGGACAGCGCCACGTCGCCCGCCTTGGCGCAGAGCGTGTTGGCCTCGCGCCCGAATTCCTGGGCCAGGAAGTCGAGGCGCCGCCCCACCGCGCCGCCCTCGGCGAGCAGCGCGCGGGCCGCCGCCACATGGGCGGAGAGGCGGTCGAGCTCCTCGCGGATGTCGGCGCGCGCGGCGATGAGCGCCGCCTCCTGGTGCAGGCG
>DASPJU010000564.1:0-3603 GCA_035628475.1 Salinarimonas sp.
CCGCAGCCCGACATCTTCGACCGGCTGATCTACAACATCCAGCAGAACCCCTTCGGCTCCGTGAAGGCGGTGGCCTGCGCGCTCGCCGACAAGACGGGGGAGCTCACCCTCTTCCTCGACCCGCGCAACTCGGGCGAGTCGAGCGTCAAGATCGTGGGCTACAACCAGGCCCCGACCCTGCAGGTCCCCTCCGTGACGCTCCTCGACCTGCTCGCCCGCGAGGGCTTCGAGCGCATCGACGCCGTCAAGCTCGACGTCGAGGGCGCCGAGGACCTCGTCCTCGAGCCCTTCCTCGCCGCCGCCCCGCGCCACCTTCATCCCACGACCCTCATCGTCGCCAACACCCCGAGCCGCTGGCAGTCGGACCTCGCCCACGTCATCGAATCGAGCGGCTATCGTCGCGCGCTCACGACGAAGAGCAACCTCATCTTCGAGCGGGCGTAGGGCTCACGCCACCGGCACCGCCCGCCCGATCGTCACCTCCTCCGGCGTGACCCGGCAGGCGACCGCGTGGACCTCGACGCCCGCCGCGCGGGCGCGCGCCGACGCCGCCGCGTAGGCGGGGTCGAGGTCGGCGGCGACCTGGAACCGCTCGGCTTCCATCTGGATCACGTAGAGGAGCGCGGCGCGCGCGCCCGCGCCGACCATGGCGGCGAGCTCGCCCATGTGGCGGGCCGAGCGGGCCGCGACGCAGTCGGGGAACTCGGCGAGGCCCGCCTCGCGCATGAGGTGGCAGTTCTTCACCTCGAGATAGAGCGGCGGGCGCCCGTCCGCCTCCAGCAGGAAATCGACCCGGGAGGCCTGCCCGTAGCGCACCTCCGGCCGCACCCGCTCGTAGCCCAGAAAGGGCGGCAGCCGCCCCTCGCGCAGCGCCTCGGCCACCAGCGCATTGGGGCGCGCCGTGTTGATCCCCACCCATTGCGCCGCCCCGCCGCCGATGGGCGCGGCCTCGACGAGCTCCCAGGAAAATCCCAGCTTGCGCTTGGGGTTGTCGGATCGCGCGAGCAGGACGCGCGATCCGGGCCCGGCGAGGCCCAGCATCGCGCCGGGATTGGCGCAATGCGCCGTCACCCGCTCGCCGCCGGCGAGGTCCACGTCGGCGAGGAAGCGCTTGTAGCGCTGGACGAGGCGGCCCTCGAGGAGCGGTTGGGGGAAGCGCATGGGTGGGATCCGCGGGCGGTGGCGTCGGGTAGCAGGCGGGGCCACGCGCCGCAACGCGCCGCCTTGAGCCCCGCCGCCCGGCGCGCTAAAGCCGGGGTCCCGCGCGAGGATCCGCCGATGCCCCCGACCGACGTCACCGCCGCCCTCCTCGTCATCGGCGACGAGATCCTCAGCGGCCGGACCAAGGACAAGAACATCGGCTACATCGCCGAGTACCTGACCGCGATCGGGATCGACCTGCGCGAGGTGCGGGTGGTGCCCGACGTCGAGGACGAGATCGTCGCCGCCATCGACGCGCTGCGCCGCCGGTACACCTATCTCTTCACCACCGGCGGCATCGGCCCGACCCACGACGACATCACGGCCGACGCGGTCGCCAAGGCGTTTGGGGTCTCCATCGACCTCGATCCCCGCGCGGTCGCGATGCTGCGGGAGCGCTACACGCCCGAGGAGCTCACAGAGGCGCGTCTGCGCATGGCCCGCATCCCGGCGGGCGCCGACCTCGTCGAGAACCCCATCTCCAAGGCGCCCGGCTTTCGCATCGGCAACACCTTCGTGATGGCAGGCGTCCCTGCGATCATGCAGGCCATGCTCGACCGCATCGCGCCGACGCTCGAGACCGGCACGCCCATGACCATCGAGACCATCGAGGTGCCCGGCATCCCGGAGGGGATCTACGCGGCGGCGCTGGGAGAGATCGCCAAGGCGCATCCGGGCACCTCGATCGGCTCCTATCCGTCCTTCACGTCGAGCGGCTTCCGCAACCAGATCGTGGTGCGCGCCAAGGACCCGGAGGCCGTCGCCGCGGCGGCCGCCTCCGTGCGCGCCGCGCTGGAGCGCCTGCGCGGCGACGGCGTGCCCGCCTGATCCCCTTCCCTCCCGAGGTCCTACCCCGCCATGGCGTCCCCCTCCTCTCCTAAGGCCTTCCCCGTCTCCTGGGACCAGTTCCACCGCGACGCCCGGGCGCTCGCCTGGCGGCTCGCCTCGGCGGGCCCCTTCGAGGCCATCGTGTGCATCACCCGC
This sequence comes from Salinarimonas sp., assembly GCA_035628475.1. Classification (GTDB taxonomy): domain Bacteria; phylum Pseudomonadota; class Alphaproteobacteria; order Rhizobiales; family Beijerinckiaceae; genus Salinarimonas_A. The sequence continues at coordinate 2,185 of DASPJU010000564.1, forward strand.
GGCGGCCTCGTGCCGGCCGCGATCGTGGCCCGCGAGCTCGGCACGCGGCTCATCGAGACGGTCTGCGTGGCGAGCTACCACGACTACCAGAACCAGGGCTCGATGAACGTGCTCAAGGAGATCGCCCCGGGCGTGCGCGCCATCGGCAACGGACGGGGCAAGGGCGTCCTCGTCATCGACGACCTCACCGACACGGGCAAGACCGCCAAGGTGGTGCGCGAGATGCTCCCCGAGGCGCATTTCGCGACCGTCTACGCCAAGCCCGCCGGCCGTCCGATGGTCGACACCTTCGTCACCGAGGTGAGCCAGGACACCTGGATCTACTTCCCCTGGGACATGGGGCTCACCTACCAGGCGCCGATCACCGAGGGGCACAAGGGCTAGCGTATGCCGCGAAGAAGCGGCTTCCGGTTCTCTGCAAAGACATACGGCTCATCAAGGACCCAGCCTCTGTCAGGCGGTTAGAACCGTCTGACAGAGGATAGGGTCAGGGATCGCGCGGCGGTCGAGAGGGTCCACGCCCGTCGGTGCCGATTGATCTCCCGGCGCCCCTCGGCTTCACTCGGGTCAACCACGAACCGCCGGGGGACCCGATGACGCCGTACGACCGCGACCTCGACCGCAATCCCGCGAACCACCAGCCCCTGACGCCCCTGTCCTTCCTGGAGCGCGCCGCGAGCGTGTTCCCGGACCGGATCGCGATCGTGCATGGCTCCTTGCGCCGCTCCTACCGGGATTTCTACGCCCGCGCCCGGCGGCTCGCCTCGGCGCTACGCGCGCGCGGGATCGGGCGCGGCGACACGGTGGCCGTGATGCTCTCCAACACGCCCGCCATGCTGGAATGCCATTACGGGGTGCCGATGGCGGGCGCGGTGCTCAACACGCTGAACACCCGCCTGGACGCCGCGATCATCGCCTTCTCCCTCGACCACGGCGAGGCCAAGGTGCTGATCACGGACCGGGAGTTCTCCGGGGTGATCGGCCCGGCGCTGGCGGCCGCGACGGTGAAGCCCCTCGTCATCGACTACGACGATCCGGAGTTCTCAGGGAGCGGCGAGCGGCTGGGCGGCGTCGAGTACGAGACCTTCCTCGCCGAGGGCGATCCGGATTTCGCCTGGGAGCCGCCCGTCGACGAGTGGGACGCCATCGCCCTCAACTACACCTCGGGCACCACGGGCGACCCCAAGGGCGTGGTCTACCACCATCGCGGGGCCCATCTGCTCGCCATGGGCAACGTGGTCACGGGAGCCCTGGGGCGGCATCCGGTCTATCTGTGGACCCTGCCCATGTTCCACTGCAACGGCTGGTGCTTCCCCTGGTCGATCTCGATCGTCGCCGGGACGCACGTGTGTCTGCGCTACGTGCGGGCGAAGGCCATGTACGACGCGCTCGCGGACCACAGGGTCACGCATCTGTGCG
>DASPJU010000565.1:0-2984 GCA_035628475.1 Salinarimonas sp.
GAAGCGCCGCTCCGGCGCGTCGTGCGCCACGCCCGCCTCCACGAGCCGGCCCGTCCAGAAGGCGAGGGACGCCTCGGGAACGCGGAACGCGGTCTCGTGCACGAAGCCCGTGCCGCCACGGCCGGCTGCCATGTCGGGCCAGGGGAAGAAGGTGAGGATCGTGCCCGGCCGCCCGGTCTCGTCGCCGTAATAGAAATGGTAGGCGCCGGGGTCGTCGAAGTTGACGGTCTTCTTCACCAGCCGCAGGCCCAGCACCCGGGTGTAGAAGTCAAGATTGCGCCGGGGATCGCGGGCGATGGCCGTGACGTGGTGGATGCCGGGACGGCGGGGCATGGAAACCTCCATTGAAGCGTTGCCGCTCAAATGGGAGGTGCAATGTCGAAGGGAAGGATCGGCAGGATGATCTTGCACGGATGCAAGATCATGCCCGTCGAGTCCGATCCCGTTGCCGGGCCTAGCGGGCCCGGGTCCAGGCCTCCGGCTGCAGGGCCCGCCCGTTGCTCCAGGTCCAGATGCCCTTCCAGCCCTCGCCCTCGCGGCCCCACAGGCCGACGCCGCTGCCCTGGGCCGAGGTGAACGAGACGGCGAGGAACCGTTCGTCGCCGATCGCGGTGCCGTTATAGGTCTCGTCGCCGATGCGCCACTGGATCCGGAAGGTCTCGCCCGTGCGTGAGACCGTGGCGGTGCCGGCGTAGGTGTTGGACCCGTCGCGGCCCTCGACGCGGTAGCGGCCCTCGACCGCCTGGGCGAACGCCGCTCCGGACCATAGCGACAGGCCCAGCGCGGCGGTGGTGATCAGCGTCCTCATGATGTCCCCCATGGCGTCGCCCGGGTCCTTGGCGGCCCGGAGGCGTCGACTCTACGGCGGTCGACAAGCTTGGCAACGGGATCTTTCGCCGGGAGCCGGCTCCGCCAAAGGCCGAGTTGTCGCATGTCGATGCCTCGGCTAAGGACAGCCGCGTCCACTCACGCTTGGTCCTTTGGCGGAGACCCATGTTTGACAAGATCCTGATTGCGAACCGTGGGGAGATTGCGTGCCGTGTGATGCGGACGGCGCGTCGGATGGGGATCCGCACGGTGGCGGTGTTCTCCGAGGCCGACCGTGACGCGCTGCATGTCGAGATGGCCGACGAGGCAGTCGCCATCGGCCCGGCGCCGGCGGCCCAATCCTACCTCGTCATCGAGCGGATCGTGGAGGCCTGCCGGGCGACGGGCGCCCAGGCCGTGCATCCGGGCTACGGCTTCCTGTCCGAGCGCGAGGCCTTCCCCCGCGCGCTCCAGGCCGCCGGCGTCACCTTCATCGGCCCCAACCCCCACGCCATCGCGGCCATGGGCGACAAGATCGCCTCCAAGAAGGCCGCCGCCGCCGCCCGCGTCTCCACCGTGCCGGGCTATCTGGGCGTGATCGAGGGCCCCGAGCACGCCGTGCGCATCGCCGACGAGATCGGCTACCCCGTGATGATCAAGGCCTCCGCCGGGGGCGGCGGCAAGGGCATGCGCATCGCCATGTCGGCCGACGAGGTCGCCGAGGGCTTCGCGCGAGCCAGGTCCGAGGCCGCCTCCTCGTTCGGCGACGACCGGGTGTTCGTCGAGAAGTTCATCACCGACCCGCGCCACATCGAGATCCAGGTGCTGGGCGACAAGCACGGCAACGTCATCTATCTGGGCGAGCGCGAGTGCTCGATCCAGCGCCGGAACCAGAAGGTGGTCGAGGAGGCCCCGTCCCCGCTCCTCGACGAGGCCACGCGCCGCGCCATGGGCGAGCAGGCCGTGGCGCTCGCCAAGGCGGTGGGCTACGACTCGGCCGGCACCGTGGAGTTCGTGGCGGGCCAGGACCGCTCGTTCTACTTTCTGGAGATGAACACGCGCCTCCAGGTCGAGCACCCCGTGACCGAGATGATCACGGGCGTCGACCTCGTCGAGGAGATGATCCGGGTCGCGGCCGGCGAGCGCCTGCGCCTGACGCAAGGGGACGTGCGGCTGTCGGGCTGGTCGGTGGAGAGCCGGGTCTATGCCGAGGACCCCACCCGCAACTTCCTGCCCTCCACGGGCCGGCTCGTCACCTACCGCCCGCCCGCGGAGGGGCCGGACGGGGCGGCCGTGGTGCGCAACGACACGGGCGTGGGGGAGGGCGGCGAGATCTCGATTCACTACGACCCGATGATCGCCAAGCTGGTGACGCACGCCCCCACCCGCGAGGAGGCGATCGAGGCGCAGGCGCGGGCGCTGGACGCGTTCGCGATCGAGGGCATCCGGCACAACATCCCGTTCCTGTCCGCGCTGATGGCGCATCCGCGCTGGCGCGAGGGGCGGCTCTCGACGGGGTTCATCGCCGAGGAGTTCCCGCAGGGCTTTGCGCCGCCCGCGCCCACGGGCGAGGTGGCGCTTCGCCTGGCGGCGGTGGCGGCGGCGGCGGACCACCTGCACAACGAGCGCAAGCGCCAGATCTCGGGGCAGCTGCGCCCGAAGGTGCCGGTGCGGTTTGCGCGCGAGCGGGCGGTGCTGCTGGGGCGCGAGCGGATCGACGTGCGGGTGGAGGACGCGGGCCGCGGGATCGCGATCGCGTTCGCGGACGGGACCGTGTGGGCGGTGGAGAGCGCCTGGCGTCCGGGCGAGCCGGTGTGGCGGGGGCGCGTGGGCGGGATCGCGATCGCGGTTCAGGTGCGCCCGATCGCGAACGGGTTCGCGCTGTCGCATGCGGGCGCGGGCGCGCTGGCGCGGGTGTACACGCGGCGGGAGGCGGAGCTTGCGGCCTTGATGCCGGAGAAGGCGGCGGGGGACGCGGGCAAGCAGGTGCTGTGCCCGATGCCGGGGCTGGTGAAGGCGATCGGCGTGGCGCAGGGGCAGGAGGTCAAGGCGGGGGAGGCGCTGGCGATCGTGGAGGCGATGAAGATGGAGAACGTGCTGCGGGCCGAGCGCGACGGCACGGTCGCCAGGATCCACGCCAAGCCAGGAGACAGCCTCGCCGTCGACGCCGTCATCCT
>DASPJU010000566.1:0-15199 GCA_035628475.1 Salinarimonas sp.
GCCGTGGTGTCGTCCGTGATCGCGCTCCACGTCATCGGCCTCCTTCAGGCGCGAGGGCTCGATCTCGCCGCCGCGGTGGCCTTGGGGGCGCTGATCGGGCCGGCCCAGGTCGGAGCGCGCTTGGTCGAGATGACGCTGGGCCCCCGCTTCCATCCGATCTGGACCCTGGTGACCGCGGTCGGCCTGGTCCTGTGCGGTCTCGCGACCTTGGCCCTGACCCACTGGGCCGCCCTGGCCCTCCTGCTCTATGGAGCGGGAAACGGCCTGTTCTCCATCGCCCGTGGAACGGTGCCGCTCGCCCTGTTCGGCCGCGATGGCTACGGAGCGCTCATGGGGCGGCTGGCGCTGCCCGCGCTCCTGGCGGCGGCCCTCGCGCCCTCCCTCGGCGCGGTGGCGATCGAGAGCCTGGGCGCCGGCGCGACGCTGGCGATCCTGGCCGCGGCCTCGGCGGGCAGCATGATCCTGGCGCTGGTCCTGCGCGCCCGGGCAACGGGCGGGACGCCGTGACGCGCCGCGCCGGGGATGCCTAGACGGGCGCGGTCGGGCAGGGCCCGAGCCGGCGAAGCGCCGCGACCTCGGGCGTTTCGTGCACCCAGCCGGCCTCCAGGCGCCGGAAGGCCTGCACGACCTCGGCGACACGGTAGGGCTTGCGCAGGAAGAGGCTGTCCGCGTAGTCGCGCGACCCGCTCGCGAGATCCCCGGTCGCGAACACGACCGGGCCGTTCGGGTGAAGGCGGCGGAACGCGTCGGCGACCGCCCAACCGTCGACCGCGCCGGGCAGGCGGATATCCGTGAAGAGCCAGTCGATCGCCGCCGGCCGCCGGGCCAGCGCGGCGAGCGCCATCTCGCCCGTGGCCGCGGCCAGCACCGAGAGGCCCGCCTCGGCGAGCTCGTCCGTCACGACCTGGCGCAGCAGGTCCGAGTCCTCGACGAAGAGGAGGGTGGGCGGGATGGTACGCATGAGGCGGCTCCTCCGGCTCACGATGCCGGGCCTGCCCCAGGGTCAGTCAAATCCGGGCGACTACGAGACCAGGAGGAGAAGGCCCGCCGCCGCGACCGCGCCGCCCGCAGCCTGGGGCAGCCAGGGCGGCGCGACGCGGCCCGCGGCGAGCCCTAGGCCGATCCCTCCGGCATGCAGCGCCGCCGTCGAGAGCACGAAGCCCGTCACGTAGGCGCCCGCCTCCGCCCCGCTGGGCAGCTCCGCGCCGTGCGCCAGCCCGTGGAAGACCGCGAAAGCGCCGCACAGGGCGGCGCCGGCGGTGGCGCCGAGCGGCAGGCGCAGGGCCACGAGGGCTCCCAGGGCCGCGACGGACAGCGCGATGACGACCTCGGCGCCCAGGGCCGGCACCCCCGCGAAGGCGAGCAGGGCGCCCGCGACCATCAGGGCCATGAAGGCCGCGGGCCAGGCCCAGACGGCGCGCCCGCCGACGAGCGCCGCCCAGACGCCGACCGCCGTCATGGCGAGCACGTGATCGAGGCCGGCGAGCGGATGGGCGACACCGGCCGCGAAGCCGTGGGTCGCACCGGCGCCGGTATGGGCGAGCGCGGGCGTGGCGGCGGCCGCCAAGGTTAGGGTGAGCGTCACGAACCTCATGCTTTGGTCCCCCGTGTCGTGGTGATCGAGCGTTGCAAGTTCCGCGCCGTCAGGCGGCCCGGGCCGCGAGGCCGCCCGCGCGCTCGACGAAGCGCGCCACCTCCTCGACGCCCTCCCCCGAGCGGACATTCGTGAACACGAAGGGCCGCTGCCCGCGCATGGCGCGCGCGTCGCGCTCCATCACCTCCAGGCTCGCGCCCACATGGGGCGCGAGGTCGATCTTGTTGATGACGAGGAGGTCCGAGCGGGTGATGCCGGGGCCGCCCTTGCGGGGGATCTTCTCGCCCCCCGACACGTCGATGACGTAGATCGTGAGGTCGGCAAGCTCCGGCGAGAAGGTCGCGGCGAGGTTGTCGCCGCCCGATTCGAGCAGGATGAGGTCGAGGGCGGGGAAGCGCCGGGTCATGGCGTCGATGGCCGCGAGGTTGATCGAGCAGTCCTCGCGGATGGCGGTATGCGGGCAGCCCCCGGTCTCGACGCCCATGATCCGATCCTCCGGCAGGGCGCCGGCGACGGTCAGCAGCCGGGCGTCCTCCTTGGTGTAGATGTCGTTGGTGATGGCGCACAGGTCGTAAGATCCCCGGAACCGCTTGCAGAGCGCCTCCATCAGCGCCGTCTTGCCCGACCCGACCGGGCCGCCGATGCCGACGCGCAGGGGGCCGTGGGGTGAGCGGGTCATGGGCGGGTCTCCGTGGGGCGAGTCGTGGCGCGAGATTGTCATCCCGGAGCGCCGAAAGCGAGAGCGGGGCGGCGGTCACCTTTCCCCGTGCGGGGGAAGGTGAAGCGCGCTGCCTCTACGACCTGAACAGCCGCGTATACTGCGTCTCGTGGCGCAGCGAGGCGAGGTCGGAGCGCAGGGTGCAGGCGCCGAGATCGTCGAGGGAGCCCGCCTCGGCCTCGGCCGCGACGGCGACGAGGGCCGGCAGGAGCGCCGCCGTGACCCGCTGCCCGTCGGTCTGGCCCACCACGCCCAGGCGCACCGCCGCCGAGACGAGGTTCGCCGCGAAGGCGAGGGCGAAGGACTGGAGCGTCTCGGTGAGCGGCAGGCCGTGGCCCGCCGCGGCCACGCCCACCGCCACGGGATAGGCCGCCTCCGCCTCGCTCGAGGCGCGCAACGCCTCCACCGGCGCGGCGGGCCAGCTGCGCGCGATGGCCGCCAGGAAGGCGGTGCCCTGGGTGACGGTCTCGAGGCGGCGCTCGGCGGAGGGGCTGAGCGCCAGCGCCAGCTCCGAGATGTCGGCGAGCCCCGCCTCGTCGCCGGCGACGACGGCCCGATAGGCGGCGGCGAGCAGCAGCGCGTCGTTGCGCAGGGCCCCGTGGGCCACGAGATCCGAAAGCCATCCCTGAAGGGCCGCCGCGTCCGCGAGGTCGCCGGCCTCGAAGGCCCATTCCAGCCCGTGGCTATACGCGAATGCCCCGACCGGGAAGGCCGGGGAAAGCCACACCATGAGCGGCAGATGGGCCGGGATCATCAATGGCCGTGCTTGTGGCCGTGATGGTGATGGTCGTGGTGGTGATCGTGCCCGCAGCAGCCCGCGCCGTGGTCGTGACCCGCATGGGCCTCGGCATGGGAGTGGCCGTGATCGTGATGGGCGTGCGCATGGGAATGCGCGTGGGCGTGCCCATGCCCGTGATCGTGGCCGCAATCGTGCTCGTAGGCGCCGCGCTCGGGATGGAAGGCCCGCGTCACGGAGGTCGCGACGCCGCCCTGCCCGCGCACCATCTCGGCCAGGACGTGGTCCTCCTCGATATAGATCGCGTCCGCCGCGATCTCGGCCGGGGTGTGCCGGTTGCCGATGTGCCAGGCGAGCCGCATGAGGCGCAGCGGGTTCTCGGCCCGGATCTCCAGAAGGCGCTGCGGGGCGGCCTTGACCTGGACGAGGCGCCCGTCCTCGAGCTTCACGGCGTCGCCCTCGGCCAGCACCGTGGCCCGGTCGAGGTCGAGCAGGAAGTCGAGCCCGCCATCGGCCTTGAGCGCGAAGCGGCGGCGGCCGCGGCCCTCGTGATCCAGCGTGACGGTGTCGACGACCCGTTCCGCCTTGACGGCGGCTTTGCGGACGATGGCGGTGGCGCGGAGCATGGGGGCCTCTCTCGATGCGTGGCCGATCCATAGCAGGCCGGGGCCCGGATGCGCTACACCGCCGCCCGCATCCGCAGGCGCCGGCCCGCCGTGAGGCCGACGTTCCACACCACGCACAGCGTCAAGGCCGCCAGCAGGGCCGCCGTGCTGCCCAGGGGCACGGCGGTGGCCTGAAGGACGGCGAGCCCCAGGGTGAAGCCCAGCATGCCCGTGAGCCCGTTCGCCATCACGGCGGCGGTCGCGGGCCCGCCCAGGCGCGGATGCAGCACCGCCGAGAGGCTCGTCAGCACCACGGGAAACAGCGCCGCGACCCCGGCGGCGGCCGGGCCGATCAGGCGGCCCGAGATCACCACCAGGGCGACGAGCGCCATGACGCCCGCGGCCCGCAGGGGCAGGGCCCACCAGGGCGGCGGGCCGGGGGCGCGGCCCGGCGGCACCCGCATGAGCCGGCGCGTCGCGAGGATCGCGGCCGCGAAGGCGACGCCGTTGAGCGCGAGCGCCGCCGGCAGGGTCCACTCGACCCGCGTGACCAGGAGGGCCGCCGCTCCCCAGGCCGCGAAGGCGGCCGCGAGACTCGGGGCCGGCCCGTGCCTCTGCGCGACATGGGCGTAGGCGCCGATGAAGAAGGCCGTGGCCACGTTGGCCGCGAGGCTCACCAGCGCGGCGCTCTCCAGGAAGGCCGGGCCGTGCTCGTAGGCGAGATAGGCGAAGGCCGGACCGGCCGAGATCGGCAGCGTCGCCACCATGGCGCCCATGAAGGGACCGGCGCGCTCCACGACGAGCGACGCCGCCACCACGATGACCGCGCTCGTCACCATCTTGATGAGCAGGCCGGCGAGAAAGGGATCGGTCATGGGCGAAGCGGGGACAGAGGGACGGGGCCAGCCATACCCCACCGATCCCTCACGGACCATTGCGCCGCCCGCAATCCGGAATTGCGGGCCGGGCCGGCGCCCCGCGCGCCGCCGGCGATCGAGCCTCGACCCCGCGCGACGCATGGCGCAACCTGGCTCGATGCCGGACATCCGCGTGGAACCCGTCGACGCTCTCCATCCCGGCCTCGAGCGGCTCCGCGAGGCGGCCGTACAGGAGGGATTCCGGTTCCTCGAGCGCCTGGCCGAGGAGTGGGCGAGCGGCGCGAACCGATTCGGCGCGGACGGCGAAGCGCTCCGCGGCGCGTTCCGCGCGGGCCGCCTGACGGGTGTCTGCGGCCTCAACCGGGATCCGTATCTTGCCGGCAGGGAGCGCGTCGGGCGCCTGCGGCACCTCTACGTGCTGCCGGGCGAGCGCCGCCGCGGCACGGCGGGCCTGCTCGTCCGCGACCTCCTCGCCGACGCGAGGGCGCATTTCGACGTCGTGCGGCTGCGGACGGCCACGCCGGACGCGGCGGCGTTCTACGCCGCGCTCGGCTTCACGCCCGTCGCCGAGCCCGCCGCCACGCACCGCCTCGTCCTGTGAGCCCCGCTCGAGGTCAGAACAGGAAGTAGCGCTGCGCCATGGGGAGCTCGGTTGCCGGCTCGCAGACCAGGAGCTCCCCGTCCGCGGTCACCGCGTAGGTCTCGGGGTCCACCTGGATGTCGGGGGTGGCGCCGTTGTGGATCATGTCGCGCTTGCCGACGCCGGAGCGGACGTTCTCCACGGCCACCATCTCGCGGGCGACGCCGAGGCGCCCCCGCAGGCCGTTGGCGATCGCGGCGCGGGAGACGAAGGTGAGCGAGGTCGCGGTGCGGGCGCTCCCGAACGCGCCGAACATGGGCCGGTAATGGACCGGCTGGGGCGTCGGAATGGAGGCGTTGGGATCGCCCATGGGGGCGGCGGCGATCGCCCCGCCCTTGACGATCAGGTCGGGCTTGACGCCGAAGAAGGCGGGCGACCAGAGGACGAGGTCGGCGAGCTTGCCCTCCTCCACCGAGCCGATATGGCGCGAGACGCCGTGCGCGATCGCGGGGTTGATCGTGTACTTGGCCACGTAGCGCTTGACCCGGAAATTGTCGGCGCCCGTGCCGGAATCCTCCGGCAGCGAGCCGCGCTGGCGCTTCATCTTGTGGGCGGTCTGCCAGGTCCGGATGATGACCTCGCCGACCCGGCCCATGGCCTGGCTGTCGGAGGACATCATCGAGAGCGCGCCGATGTCGTGCAGGATGTCCTCGGCCGCGATCGTCTCCTTGCGGATGCGGCTTTCCGCGAAGGCGAGGTCCTCGGGGATCGCGGGATCGAGGTGGTGGCACACCATGAGCATGTCGAGATGCTCGTCGAGCGTGTTGACGGTGAAGGGCCGGGTCGGGTTGGTGGAGGACGGGAGCACGTTGGGCAGCCCCGCCACCTTGATGATGTCGGGCGCGTGCCCGCCGCCCGCCCCCTCGGTGTGAAAGGCGTGGATGGTGCGGCCCTTGAAGGCCGCGATGGTGTCCTCGACGAAGCCCGATTCGTTGAGGGTGTCGGTGTGGATCATGACCTGGATGTCGTGGTCGTCGGCCACCGACAGGCAATTGTCGATGGCCGCGGGAGTCGTGCCCCAGTCCTCGTGGAGCTTCATGGCGCAGGCGCCGGCCTCGATCATCTCCACGAGCGCTCCCGGCAGGGAGGCGTTGCCCTTGCCGGCGAAGCCCAGATTCATCGGGAAGGCGTCGGCGGCGCGGATCATCATCTCCAGGTGCCAGGGGCCGGGCGTGCAGGTGGTGGCGGACGTGCCCGCCGCGGGGCCCGTGCCGCCGCCCAGCATGGAGGTGAGGCCCGACATGAGGGCCTCCTCGATCTGCTGCGGGCAGATGAAGTGGATATGCGTGTCGAAGCCGCCCGCGGTGAGGATCTTGCCCTCGCCCGCGATCACCTCGGTGCCCGGCCCCACCACGATGTCGACGCCGGGCTGGATGTCCGGGTTGCCCGCCTTGCCGATCTTGTGGATGCGCCCCTCTTTCAGCCCCACGTCGGCCTTCACGATCCCCCAATGGTCGACGATGAGGGCGTTGGTGATGACGGTGTCGACGGCTCCCTGCGCGTTGGTGGCCTGGCTCTGCCCCATGCCGTCGCGGATCACCTTGCCGCCGCCGAACTTCACCTCCTCGCCATAGGTGGTCAGGTCGCGCTCCACCACGATCCAGAGGTCCGTGTCGGCGAGGCGCACCCGGTCGCCGACGGTCGGGCCGAACATGTCCGCATAGGCCTGGCGGGGGAAGCGGAAGGGCATGGTCAGGTCTCCGTCAGGGCTTGGTCGGCAGGTCGGTCGGGATGAAATGCCCGCCCCGATCCGCGTGCATGACATAGGCCCAGCGCACGTCCGCCACGCGCCGGTCGAGGGATGGATCGTGGGCTTAGGCTGGCTGAGCGGCGAGGATCGCGGAGCGCCGGGGGCCGGCCCGTCATGGCTGGCGCCCCTTCCCGGAGCGGCAGACCTCCTGGAAGCGCGCGACCTGGTCCAGCCCCCGGCGCTCCGCGATCCGGACCGCCAGGGTTCCGAGCCGGAACTCGAACACCCCCTCGCGCCTCAGGCGCTCGAAGGGCGGGGAGCCGACCGGCAGCTCGAATTCCGCCTCCCAGTCCTCGCCCCGGGTGAAGGCGAGGCGCGGGACGATCGCCTCCGCCTCGGCGGGCACGGTCTGCAGGCGCGGATCGACGCCCCGGCGCACGGCCGCGGCCATCCACTCGCGCTCCTTCGGCCGCAGGCGATGCGAGACGTCGATCCGGCCCGATCCCATGCGGCAGGAAAAGGCCGGGGAGCCGAAATCGTCGGTCTCCTCGTCGGTGGTGGCGACCGCGAGGGTGGCGCGCTCGTCCGGCGTGTAGAGCCGCCAGCGCGGCTCGGCCGCGGCCGCGGGCACGGCGGCAAGCGCGGCCGCCAGGGCGATGGAGGCGAGCCTCATCCGAGCGCCCCCATGATCTCGGCGCGAAAGCCGTACACGGTGCGGGTCCCGGCGAGCGACACCAGCGTCACCTCGCGGCTCTGGCCGGGCTCGAAGCGCACGGCCGTGCCGGCCGGGATGTCGAGGCGCATGCCGCGGGCCTTCGCGCGATCGAAGGCCAGCGCCGGGTTCGTCTCGAAGAAATGGTAGTGCGAGCCGACCTGGATCGGCCGGTCGCCCGTGTTCGCCACGGCCAGCGTCACGGTCTTCCGGCCCGCGTTGAGCTCGAGATCGCCCGCTTGCGTCGTCACCTCGCCCGGGGTGAGGGCGCCCGTGGCGCCGCGGATCGGGTCGTGGACGGTGACGAGCTTCACCCCGTCCGGGAATGTGGCCTCGACCTGGACGTCGTGGATCATCTCAGGCACCCCGTCCATCACCTGGTCGGCGGCGAGCACGGCGGCGCCCGCCTCCATGAGGTCGGCGACCGAGCGCCCGTCGCGGGCGCCTTCCACCACGAAGTCGGTGATGAGGGCGATCGCCTCGGGATAGTTGAGGCGCACGCCGCGCTCCAGGCGGCGGCGCGCCACCACGGCCGCCATGGCGATGAGGAGCTTGTCCTTCTCGCGGGGGGTGAGCTGCATGGGACTCCCTCAGGTCTGCCAGGAGCGCGGCAGGGGCGCGCCGCGGAAGGTTTGCAGGACGCGGGCGAGATCGGCCCGCAGGGCGGCGGCGTCGCGGTGCAGGAAGCGGGCGAGGAGCAGCCCGTTCCAGGCGCTCGCGCCGCATTCGGAGGCCGCGCCGGCAAGCGCCTCGCGTAGGCTCTCGAGTCGGGCCTCGGCGTCCGGCGCCACGTGGAGAAGGGTCGCCATCGCCCGCGCCCCGGCGCCCACGGCGGGCCGGGCCAGCAGCGCCGCGACGTCGCCCTCCAGGCGCAGATCCTCGGCCAGGACCAGCCGCCCGCCGCGTCGCACCCGCCAGCGGTCGCGAAACGAGCCCTCGGTCACGGCCTCGCCCATGGCGGTGCGGCCGAAGACGGCGCATTCCACGAGGGTGAGCGCCGCGTCGGGGGCCATGGCGACGTCAAGGCGGCGGGCCAGGCGCGCGCGGTCGAACAGGATGCTCTCCTGCGGCAGCCAGTCGAGGCGGGACCCCGGGGCGAGGTCGAGGCGAATCGCGATCTCCACGTCGGCGCCGCGCGCCCGGTAGATCTTCTCGGCGGCCTGGGTGGTCAGCGTCGCGGCGGCGCCCTCCCCGACCGCGACGTCGAGGTCGAGCCGGTCGCCTCCCGTCATGCCGCCGCCGGTATTGATGAGCACGCCCTCGCAGCCCAGCACCGAGCGTGGGAAGCGCACCCGGTAGCCTCCGCGCTCGGCCACCCGCATCGCCGCCGAGCCGCGCGGCGTGCGCTCGACCGCGACGCGCACGCCGCCCCGCGCCCGCACGAAGGCGGGAAGGGGGGCGGGCGATAGCGAGGGAGAGGTCATCAGCATGGCCAGCGAAGCTTCGCGCCGCGCGACCCGGGACGCAAGACGCCCCGGTGGGCGCGATTGCCCGAAAAGACGGCACCGCGGGGTCTGAGCCCCGCCTCAATAGGCGACCCGGTCCGCCTTGCGCAGCCAGTCGGCGAAGACCTCCGCCGCCGCCTCGCTCGGCGCGTGCGCCATGGGCACGATCCTGTCGCCCGGCGCCTTGGGGATCTCGTCGTAGATGAGCCGGTCGTCGAAGCCGATCGCGGCCGCGTCGTCGCGGGTGTTGGCGTAGACGATGCGCGCCACCCGCGCCCAATAGGCCGAGGCGAGGCACATCGGGCAGGGCTCGCAGCTCGTGTAGAGCGTCGCGCCCTCGAGCTGGAAATCGCCCGCCTCGCGGCAGGCGCGGCGGATCGCGACCACCTCGGCATGGGCCGTGGGGTCTTTCGTGGAGGTGACCTGGTTCCAGCCCTCGGCCAGCACCGCCCCGTCGCGCACGATCACGGCGCCGAACGGCCCGCCGTCCCCGCGCTCCATGTGCTCACGGGAGAGCGCCACGGCGCGGGCGAGGTGGCGGCGGTCGTCGGGAGAGAGGGAGGTCATGGGTGGCTTGTAGCGGCCGCGGCGCGCCCGCGCGAGGGGTCGCGTGCTCGCTCACGCTCCAGGAGGACCTGCGCCGCCGTCGCGGCGGCGATCACGGCGGGCTCCTTGCCCGCGACCCCCGCGATCCCGATGGGACAGGCGAGCGCCGCGATGCGCTCCGGCGCCAGCCCCAACTCCCGGAAGCGCCGCTCGAAGCGGGCGCGCTTCGTGGCGCTGCCGATGAGGCCGACGAAGGGCAGGTCGGGCCGGGCGAGCGCGGCGGCCGTGATCGCGAGGTCGAGGGGGTGGTCATGGGTCATGACGAGCACGAAGGCGCCGGCCGGGGCGGCGGCGATCTCGGCCTCGGGCGCCTCGGCGCGCACCGGGACGGCGTTCCCCGGCATCGCGGCCGGGAAGGCGTCGGGGCGGGTGTCGATCCAGCGGACGCGGAAGGGAAGCGGGGCGAGCGCCAGGACCAGGGCGCGCCCGACATGCCCGGCACCGAACAGGAGCAGCGGCGTGCGCCTCTCGCCGAGACCCTCCAGCCAGCTCCCTCCGGGCGTCGTGGTTGCCCCCTCGCTCGATACCTCCGGAAGGGCTGTCCTCGCGACCCGCCCCTCCCCGTCGAGCCGGCACACGACCTCGAACGCCCCGTCGGCCTCCAGCGCCGCCAGCGCCTCGACCGCCTCCAGGTCCTCCACCCCGAACGTCTCGACGAGCAGCCGCACATGGCCGCCGCAGCACTGGCCGAGATCGGGCCCCAGCGCCCGGTCGTGGAAGCGGGCCGGCCCCCTTCCCCGCCCGAGCGCCTCGCCGGCGGCCGCGAGGGCCTCCCATTCGAGGCGCCCGCCGCCGATCGTGCCGTGGAACGCGCCATCGGGGCGCACCACCATGCGGGCGCCCGGCTCGCGGGGCGCCGAGCCGCGGGCCGCGTGGACCGAGACGAGCGCGGCGGCGCCCCGCGCGCGCAGGATCTCGGCGACGCGCGCCCAGACGATCATCCGAGCGCCCGGCCCCGCATCGCCTCGCAGGCGCGCAGGACCGCTTCCGGCGTCGCCGGCGCATCGAGCGGCACGGGCGTGCCGGGCGCGAGCGCGTGAACCGCATCGGCGAGCGCGCAGAACACGGCGTTCGCCAGCATGACGGGGGGCTCGCCCACCGCCTTGGAGCGGTAGATCGTCTCCTCCGGGTTGGCGTTGGGGTAGAGCGCGACGCGGAAATCGGCGGGCACGTCGGAGGCGACGGGGATCTTGTAGGTGGAGGGCGCGTGCGTGCGCAGCCGGCCCTCGGCATCGTAGACGAGCTCCTCGGTGGTGAGCCAGCCCATGCCCTGGACGAAGCCGCCCTCGATCTGACCGATGTCGATGGCCGGGTTCAGGGAGCGCCCGCAATCGTGCAGGATGTCGACGCGGGTCACGCGGTACTCGCCCGTGAGGGTATCGACCGCCGCCTCGGCGCAGGCGGCGCCGAACGCGAAATAGAGGAAGGGCCGGCCCGTGCCCTTGGCCCGGTCCCAGGTGATCTTCGGCGTCTTGTAGAACCCGGCTTCCGAGAGCTGGACGCGGGCCTGGACGCAGGCCTTGGCGAGCTCGTCGAAGGGCATGCTCTCGTTGCCGCCGAACACCCGGTCGTCGCGGAACACGATCTCGTCCTCGTCCACGCCGAAGGCCGCGGCCGCGTGCGCCGCCATCCGCCCCCGGATGGCGCCCGCCGCGATGCGCGCCGCCATGCCGTTGAGGTCCGTGCCCGTGGAGGCGGCGGTGGGCGCGGTGTTGGGCACCTTGGCCGTGGTGGTAGCGGTGATGCGCACCCGCTCGATGCCGATCCCGAACTCCTCGGCCACGACCTGGGCGACCTTGAGATAGAGCCCCTGCCCCATCTCGGTGCCGCCGTGGTTCAGGTGCACGGAGCCGTCCTGGTAGACGTGGACCAAGGCGCCCGCCTGGTTCAGGTGGGTCAGCGTGAAGCTGATGCCGAACTTCACGGGGGTGAGCGTGATCCCCTTCTTGAGGATCGGCGAGGTCGCGTTGAAGGCGCCGATCGCCTCGCGCCGGGCCCGGTACTCGCTCGATGCCTCCAGGGCCCGCATCAGGGCGGGCAGAGTGCCGGTCTCCTCGACGGTCATGCCGTAGGGCGTCACGTCCCGGCCGGGGGCGTAGAGATTGGCGTAGCGCACGTCGAGCGGGTCCCGCCCGGTCGCCCAGGCGATCTGGTCCATGACGTGCTCGACGACGAGCATGCCCTGCGGCCCCCCGAAACCCCGGAAGGCGGTGTTCGAGACCGTGTTGGTCTTGAGCCGGCGCGAGCCGACCCGGACCGCGGGCATGAAATAGGCATTGTCGGAATGGAACATGGTCCGGTCGACCACGCCGCTCGACAGGTCGGCCGAGTAGCCGCAGCGGGCGAGGTGCTCGACCGCGTAGCCCTGGATGCGCCCCTCCGGGTCCACGCCGACCCGCCAGTCGGAGCGGAAGTCGTGGCGCTTGCCCGTGAGCTTGAAGTCGTCGTCCCGGTCGAGGCGCAGCTTGCAGGGGCGGCCGGTGATCCGCGCGGCGAGCGCCGCGATGGCGGCCCATTGCGTGGCCTGGCTCTCCTTGCCGCCGAAGCCGCCGCCCATGCGCCGCACCTCGCAGGTCACGAAGGCGTCCGGGATGTCGAGGACGCGGGCCACGACGTGCTGCACCTCGGTAGGGTGCTGGGTCGATGAATGGACGTGGACGTCGCCCTCCTCGCCGGGGATGGCGAGCGCCACCTGACCCTCGAGGTAGAAGTGCTCCTGCCCGCCGACCCGCAGGGATCCCTCGATGCGCACGGGCGCCGCGTCGATAGCGGCTCCCGCGTCGCCCCGTCCGAAGGCGTAGTCCGGCAGCACGGTCTCGTCGCGCGCGAGCGCGTCCTCGACGGTGACGGAGGGGCGCTCGTGCAGGGTCTCGACCCGGGCCAGCGTCGCGGCCCGGCGCGCGGCGTCGCGGGTGGTGGCCACGACCGCGAACAGGGCCTGGCCGTGGAAGGCCACCTCCCCTTCCGCGAACATGGGATCGTCGCCGAAGGCGGGGGAGACGTCGTTCTTGCCCGGGATGTCGGCGGCGGTGAGCACCCGCACCACGCCAGGCGCGGCACGCACCGCGTCGAGGTCGAGGGCAACCAGCTGTCCGCGGGCGCGCGGCGATTGGCCCACCGCGATGTGGAGGGTGCCCTCGGGCTCGCGGATGTCGTCGATATATTGCGCCAGTCCCGTGACGTGGCGCTTGGCGGAGTCGTGCGGCAGGGCCTGGCGGACGTGGCGCAGGGGCGGATCCTCCGCCAGAATGGCCTCGGGCTTCACGATTTCGTTCATCGCTCTACTCCGCCGCCATCAGGTCGGGGCGCCCGCCCGCGAGCCGGGTCCCGTCCGTGCGGCCGGCGGCGATCTCGTGCAGGGCCTTGAGGAGCAGGTTGCGGGCGACCGTCCGGCGATAGGCCGCGGAGGCGCGGTGGTCGTCGAGGGGCTGGTAGTCCTGTGCGAGCGCCGCGAGAGCCGGCTCCCAGGTCTGGGGATCGTCGAGGAGCGCGCCCGTGAGCGCGGCCTCGGCGGCGGGCGCCCGCTTCGGGGTGCCCGCCATGCCGCCATAGGCGACGCGCGCCCCCGCGATCCGGCGGCCATCGAGGGCGAGCTTGAACGCGCCCATCACGGCCGAGATGTCCTCGTCGAAGCGCTTCGAGACCTTGAAGCAGCGAAACGCCTCCGTGGGGCCGGGCCGGGCCACCGTCACCCCCCGTACGAACTCGCCGGGCGCGCGGTCCTGGCGGCGATAGGCGAGGAAGAAATCCTCGAGCGGGAGGTCGCGCACCGCCTCGCCCCGGCGCAGCTCCAGCGTGGCGCCCAACGCGATGAGCGCCGGCGCGAGGTCGCCGATGGGGGAGCCGTTGGCGAGGTTGCCGCCCACCGTACCGGAGGCCCGCACCTGCGCCGAGCCGAAGCGGCGCATGAGCTCGCCTAGGTCCGGGTCGAGGCGGGCCAGGGCCGCATGCGCCGCCGCGTGCGTCGCCATGGCGCCGATCGACAGCCCCTCGGGCGCATCCTCGACCCGGTCGAGACCCGCGACCCGGCCGAGCCAGATCACCTTCGCGGGATCGTAGAAGGCCTTCGTGATCCACAGGCCCACGTCGGTGGAGCCCGCGACCAGGGTCGCGTCGGGATGGCGGGCATAGAGATCGGCGAGCGCATCCTCGCTCGCGGGAGCGGCGAAGAAGCGCTCCGAGTTCCCCACCATCACGTCCTCGTGGTCGGCGAGGCGCTCGAGATCGGCGCGGATTCCCTCGCTCTCGGCGAGGAAGCGGTCGGCCGGGGGGCCGTCGCAGGCCGCGAGCGCGGCGTCGACGATGGGGCGATAGCCCGTGCAGCGGCACAGGTTGCCGGCGAGCCGGTCGTTGACCGCCTCCCGCGTCACGGGCCGCGCGCCCTCGCGATAGAGCGTCCACAGGCTCATGACGATGCCCGGGGTGCAGAAGCCGCATTGCGAGCCGTGATGCTCCACCATCGCGGCCTGGACGGGATGGAGCACCCCGTCGGCCGCGAGGTCCTCCACCGTCACGAGATCGGCCCCGTCGACCTGGCCCAGCAGCAGGATGCAGGCATTGACGGGCTCGTAGACCACGCGACCGTCGCGCAGCCGTCCCAGCGCCACGGTGCAGGCCCCGCAATCACCCTCGGCGCAGCCCTCCTTGGTGCCGGTGCCGCGTTCCCCGAGCCTCAGATAGTCCAGGAGGAGCGCGCGGGGGGACATGTCCGCCACCTCCACGATCCTCCCGCGCCGGCGAAACCGGATCGCCTGCCTCATGATGAAACCGCTCTCGTAGGGCCGTGCCCGGCCGGTCAGGCGGCTAACATGGAGGGATTTGCCCCGTTCGCCAACGGGGTGGATCGCCGCTCCATCTCCTCGGCCGCCTTGGCGGTTCGCGCCGCGAGCGTCTTGACCTCGGAGGCCACGACCGCGAAGCCGTGCCCCGCCTCGCGGGCGCGGGCCGCCGCGATGGTGGCGTCGAGCGCCACAGGTTCACCTGGTCGGCGATGGAGCGGATGAGTTCCACGTCGCCCATGCGCCCCGCCGCCTCGGCCATGCCCGCGATGTCGCGGCTGGCTGCCCCGTCATCAACCCATCCGGGTTGCCCGGCCCACCTCGGCGACCGCCGCGCGGGGCCCGGCCTCACCAGCTCCCGGTGTTCTGCATGGAGGCCCAGGGCTCCATGGGCGGCTTGGGCTCGCCGCGCTGCAGGAGCTCGATGGAGATCCCGTCGGGCGAGCGGATGAAGGCCATGTAGCCGTCGCGCGGCGGCCGGTTGATCGTGACGCCCTGGTCCATCAGCCGCCGGCACGTGGCGTAGATGTCGTCCACCCGGTAGGCGAGATGGCCGAAATTGCGTCCGCCCGCATAGTCCTTCTCGTCCCAATTGTAGGTGAGCTCGAGCAGCGGCGCGCGGCTCTCCCGCGCGCGCTCCACGTCCCCCGGCGCCGCCAGGAAGACCAGGGTGTAGCGGCCTTTCTCGTTCTCGACCCGGCGGGTCTCCACCAGACCGAATTTGTTGCAGTAGAAATCGAGCGCGCGGTCGAGATCGCCGACGCGCACCATCGTGTGCAGGTATTCCAAGGCCGCCT
>DASPJU010000567.1:0-10925 GCA_035628475.1 Salinarimonas sp.
CGCGACGCCGACGGGGACATCTATTTCTCGATGGACGCGCATTTCTTCGGCGGCGTCTCGCCCGACTACATCCGCCAGTCCGCGGCCGTCTTCGCCGTGATGGTCAAGGCGGTCATGGAATACACGCCCGGCCGCTGAGGCGAGGGCCTCATGTCGAGTTCGGGGGCGCCGCGACGGCGCCCCCGAACCAGCCCGGTCAGGACCGCGGCACGCCCCAGGCATACTGGACCAGGGTGTAGTTCACGTCCTCGTCGGGCCCGACCACGTAGACCTCGGCCTTCATGTCGGTCGGCGCCGTGTAGGTGAGGTGGGGGAACCAGTTGCCCTGGGCGTTCTGGGCCACGATCTGCCCGTTCGACACCAGGTAGACCTGCACGGCGGTGCGCTCCTGGGCATAGGCCATCAGGAAGGACGGCGTCCCGGCGCGCAGGGTCACCGGATGGATGACCTGGCGCCGCTTGACCTCCTTGCCCTTGTCGGTCGCCGTGTAGGCCTCGCTCTTGGCCAGCGTTCCCTTGGTCTGGGCCACGAGGGTGGCGGGGCCCGAGCCCTGGGGCTTGGACTGTTCCAGCACCGTCGGCACGATCACGTCGAAGCCGCGCTTGAAGGCGGCGGTCTGCTTCTCCCAGTACTTCCGGTCGACCTCGACGGCGGCGTCGGCTCGGCCGGCGATGAGGTCGGCCAGCATGTCGGCGCGCTGGGCGTAGTTGACGATGGCGGCGTTCGGGATCCGCCCCTGCCCGTCGGGGCGCATGATCACGTTGCCGGAATTCAGCAGGGCGACGAGCTTGCCCTGCGCGTTCACGACGGGGCTGCCGCTGTTGCCGCCGGTGACGCCGATATTGTGGTGGACGAGCTTCTGCTGCTCCGTCCCGGTCGGCAGGTGGAAGAAGTCGGTCAGCGCGTTGATCATGCCGGTGCGCAGGTTCGGGGTCGCGCCGAGGGACTGCACCTCGCGGCCGAGGATGCCCTCCAGCGGGAACCCGGCGAGGGCCAGCGCCTGGCCGGGCTTCAGGGCGGCGATCTCCGCGGGCCCCGCGACCTCGAGGACCGGCGACAGGTTCGCGTCCTTGGCGACCCGCATCGTGGCCACGTCGTAGCCCAAGGCGGCCCGCAGGATGCTGTTCGCGCTCATGAAGGACTGGACGAAGATCGGGTCGTCGTTGGAGAACTTCTGCAGCGCCGAATAGCCCGGATGCAGCGTCACCTCCGTCACCTCGATGAGGCGGCCGTTGGCTCCGGGCGAGCGCACGAAGATCCGGTCGCCGGGCTTGCGCTCGACGAAGGCCTCGGCGACGTGCGCGTTGGTGGCGAGCAGGTCCGGCGCGACCGGCGAGGCGGTGCCCATGGCGCGCTCCTGCCCGTCCGCGGTGCGCACGACGACCACGTGGGCGGCGGCCAGGAGCCGGTTGCGGACGTCGCTGCCGATCGTGTCGGCCGCGACCTCGGCCTGGCGCTTGCTGAGCTGGGCCACCGCGCTCTCGAGCTCGGCTCCCTTGCGCTGGCTCAGCATCATGACCCCCGCCGTGATCCCGACCGCCAGCACCGCCGCGACGCCGCCGCCGATCGCGAGGGTGCGCACGCGCTTGCTCGAGGCATAGGTGTTCTCGACCGTCTGCTGCACGCCCGTGACCGGGAGCGCGTTGTCGAGGTCCCGGGCGCCGGACACGAACTCGAAGGACGGCCCGCCGACCCGTCCGAGCTCGAGGAGGGCGCCGCTCGCCACCGCCTCCGACCCGTCGGCGGGATGCCCGTTCACGGCCACGAAGGGCTGGCCGAAATCCTCCACCACCCAGTCGCCCGACGGCTTGCGCACGAGGGCGAAGTGCCGCCGCGAGATCGTCGTGGCGTCGGGCGGGTAGACCACGTCGCAGGCCGACGGGTCGCGTCCGAACACGATCCGCGTCTTCCCGGCCTCGATGGTCTGCTCCTGCCCGGCCAGAGGGCCGGAGCGGTGTCGGATGATCGGCATAAGGTCCCCCATGGCGCGACTGCCTTGCGCGGCGGAAGCTACACTAGATAAACGAGAAACCGCTACAAGCCCCTTGTGTCCCGCCGCCGCGCGGCCGACGCCGACCGGAGCCCGCCGCCATGAATGCCGCCCCGCCCGCCGACGCGCCCACGACGCCGGCCGACATCGTGGCGGCATGCCTGGCCGATCTCGCCCGCAACGTCCCGGCCGAGGAGGTCGTCGGGCGGCTGCGCGCCGTCGAGCCAGCCATCGCGGAGCCGGCGCTGCGGGCGCGGTTCCTGCGCGCCCGCGGCACCGCCGCCAACCGGCTCGGCCTCGCGGGCGAGGCGCTGGGCGACCTGCACGAGGCGCGCCGCGTCGCGGAAGCCGCGGGCGACGTAGCCGAACTCGTGGCGGCGCTGCGTGCCCTGGCGGTGGTCTATAATTGGCGCGGGGAGGGGCGGGAGGCGGCGCTCGCCCTCCTGCGCGCGGTGGCGGAATGCGCGGTCGCGGGCGATCGGGACGGGCTGGCGCTCGCCCTCGTCGACGCGGGCCGCCTGCAGATCGAGCTCTCCCGCCCGGGCGAGGCCCATGCCTTGTTCGCGCGCGCCCTCGCCATCGGGGAGGGCCTGCCCGAGCGCGAGCGCCAGCGCGCCTTCGTCAACCGCCTGCAGACCGCGGTGGCGGCTGGCCGTCTCGACGAGGCCCGCGCAGCGGAAGCCGAGGCCTCCCAAGCCCTCCACGGAGCGCCGGCGCGCCTTCTCATGCTGGCGGCGCTCGAGGGCGCGCGGCTGCGGGCCCGCGGGGGCGATCCCGCCGGCGCGGCGGCCTGCGTCGCGGCGGCGGAGCGGCACGTTCCCGAGGCGCCCGAGGCCTTCGAGCGGATCGAGGTCGCGCAGGTCCGGGCCGAGGTCGCGCTCGCGGCGGGCGACGCGGCCGCGGCGCTGGAGGCGGTGGAGCCGGTGGTGGCCCGCTATGCCGACGACGATCTCGCCGCGCGCGAGGTCGAGGCGCGGCTCCTCCAGGCCGAGGCGCTCCACGCGCTGGATCGCGGGCCCGAGGCGGCCCGCACGCTGGCGGCGGCCCTGCGCCGGGCGCGCGCGCGCAACCTCACGCTGCTCGCCGACGAGGCGGCCTCGCGCCTCGCGACGAGCGGCGGGCCGGCGGCGGCCGTGGCCCCCGACGACGCGGAGGGAGGCCTGCACGGGCGCTTCGTGCGTCGGCGGACCCTGGGCGGGGGCGGCTACGGCAAGGTGATGCGCGCCTACGACGTGGAGCTCGGCATCGAGGTGGCGCTCAAGCGCACGTCCATCGCGGGGCTCTACGACCCGCGCGAGCGCTCGCGCCTCCTGGACGCGGCGCGCACGGAGGTCCATGCGGCGGCCCGCATCGCCCATCCGGGCATCGCCCGCGTCCATGCGCTGCTGGCCGAGGAAGGCGACGCCCTCCTGGTGCAGGAGCTCGTCGAGGGGCCGACCCTGCGGAGCCTCGTGGGCGCCGGCGCCGGCCTGCCGCTCCTCCTCGACATCCTGGCCCGTCTCGCCTTCTCCCTGGCCGCGGTCCACGCCACGGGGGTGATCCATCGCGACCTCAAGCCCGAGAACGTGATCCTGCGCGGCGGCGACAGCCCCGTGATCATCGATTTCGGCATCGCGCTCCTGAGCCCGCCGCAGGAGCTCATCGACGGCATCGGGACGCCCGTCTACATGGCTCCCGAGCAGGGGCGCGGGCAGCCCACGGCGCGATCGGACCTCTACGCGCTGGGCGTGATGGCGCACGAGCTGCTCGCAGGGCAACTGCCGGCGGTCCCGTCCGGGCGCGGCCCGGCCCTCCTCACGAGCCCCTGGATCAGCCGGGCGGCGGCCGCCCGGCTGCGGGCGGCGGCCGTGCCGGCCGACGTCGCGCGGCTCGTGGGGTCGCTGCTCTCCCCCCATCCTCGCTGGCGCCCTGGGACCGCCACGGCGGTGGGCCAGGTCCTCGCCCGCGCCCTCGACCAGTTGCCGCGTTCGCCTTGAGCGGCCCGCTCAGCCGCCCGGGCGCTGCAGGCGCGGCATGCCGCCAGGGACCGCCGGCGCGCCGGCGGGCGCCTCGGGCGCGGGGATCGCGGGCGCCCGCCCGGGCGTGGCGGCCGGCGGCTGCGCCGGGGCGGGCTCGGCGTTGGGGTCGAACACGGCCACGACCGTGCGCGCCACGACGAAGTTGCTCTCGGCGAGGATGCGCACCTCGTAGTCGCCCGGGAGCGTGCCGTCGAAGGTGAGGATGCCCTCGCGCCTCTTCTCCGCGTTGCTCAGGTCGACGCTGCGCGTGCTCATCGAGCGGGAGTCCGACGACCGCACGAGGACGGCGGTCGCGTAGGTGAGCGAGGTCGGCATGTTGGTCCAGCGGACCTGGATCGGCTCGAAGGCGCTGAACCGGCTCTCGACCGGGACGATCCGGGGCTGGGCCTGGGCCGGAGCGGCCATCAGGACGGCGGGGACGGCGAGCGCGGCAAGGATCTTTGGAAGGCTCATGGCGGACAGCTTCTCCTGACGGTGGCGGATGGCCGGCCTCAGCCCTGCCGGGCGGGCAGGGTGGGCATCGGCGGCGGGGGCGGCGTGGCGGGAAGGTCCTGATCGAGGAGCGCCACGTCCTTGCGGCGCAGGACCACGATCAGCGCAGCGCCCGCCAGGACGCCGCCGACATGCGCCCACCAGGCGACCTCCTCGTCCGCGAGCAGGAGCGCGAAGGCGAACTGCATCACCACCCAGGCTCCCAGGGCCCAGCGCGCGTCGACCCGCAGCGGGATGCGCCCCGCCACCAGGCACCACAGCTTCACGCGCGGGTGCAGGACGAGATAGCCCGCCACCACCCCGGCGATCGCCCCCGACGCGCCCACCAGCGGCACCCCCGAGGCGGGACCGACGAGGACGTGGACGAGCGCCCCGGCCACCCCGCACAGAAGCACGAAGAGCAGGTAGCGCCCGTGCCCCATGGCGTCCTCGACATTGTCGCCGAACACCCACAGGAACAGCATGTTGCCCCCCAGGTGCAGCCAGCCGCCATGGAGGAACATGTAGGTGACGAGCGTGATCGGCTCGGGGAAGAGGTCGACCCCCGGCACGACCTGCTGCGAGGTGGTGATCTCGACCGGGATGACGCCGAAGATCACGTTCAGGCCGTGCCCGACGGACTCGGGCAGGAAGAACCCGCTCTGCAGCATCAGGAACACGGCGACGTTGAGCGAGATGAACGCGAAGTTCACGAAGGGGAAGCGGACGCGCCGGAGCGGGTTGTCGAGGTCGTAGATCGGGACGAACATGGCGCTCAGACAAGGGCTCGAGGGCAGGCGCCGCATTGGATCACCTCGCCGGGTCCAGGGCAACATGCAAGCGCCCCTGGCCTCCGACCAAAGGCCCGTTGACGGGCCGACGCCGGGGCGACACCTTCGGTCGGCCCACGGAGACGGGCTCGCGGGCCGCCACGCGCCCGCCCGAGCGCTCCGGGGACGGGACGTTCCCCGGAGGATCCATGCACGCCCTCTCCCCGCTCGCGCTGGCGCTCGCGCTGAGCCTCGCCGCGCCCGCCGCGCTGGCATCGAGCTGCCGCCCCGCCCCGCCCCTGGGGGTCGCGGGCCTCGCCCCGCCCGTGGCCGAGCGGCGGCCGGTCCGCGTCGTCCAGCACGGCGTCGAGAGGATCGACGACTATGCCTGGCTGCGGGCCGGGAACTGGCGCGAGGCGCTCGCGCGGCCTTCGACCCTGCCGGCCGAGATCCGGGCGCATCTGGACGCCGAGAACGCCTATGCGGAGCGCACGCTCGCGCCGCTCGACGCCCTCAAGGCGGCCCTGGCGCGGGAGATGGCCGGGCGCGTCGAGCCCGAGGAGGCCCAGGTTCCCGTGCCCGACGGCTCCTATGCCTATGCCCGGGCCTTCGTGGCGGGGGCCGAGCATCCCCGGGTCGTGCGGACCGCCCGCGACGGGAGCGACCCGCTCGTCGTGGTCGACGGCGCGGAGCTCGCGCGGGGCAAGGCCTATTTCAATCTCGGCGGCTTCTCGCACAGCCCCGACCACCGCTTCCTCGCCTACAGCGTCGACGAGACCGGGGCCGAGAAGTTCTCGGTGCGGATCAGGGACGTGGCGAGCGGGCAGGACCTGCCCGACCGGCTCGCGGACGTGTCGAGCTTCGCCTGGGCTGAGGACGGCCGGACGCTGGTCTATAGCCGGCTCGACTCCGAGCACCGCGCCCTGTCCGTCCACCGCCACGCGCTGGGCGCCGACGGACCCGATCCCCTCGTCTACCGGGAGGCCGACCCCGCCTTCTCGGCCGACGTCTACCGCGCCCGCTCCGGCCGGTTCCTGATCGTCTCCACGGGCAATCTCGAGACGAGCGAGGCCTGGCTGATCGATGCCCGCCGCCCGGACGCGCCGCCCAGGCTCGTGGCGCCGCGCGTCGCGGGGGAGCGCTATTTCGTCGACGACGACGGCGAGCGGCTCGTCATCCGCACCAACGCGGGGCGCGCGCCCGACTTCAAGGTGGTGAGCGCGCCCTCCGACGCGTCCGGCCGGGACGCCTGGACCGAGCTGGTGCCCCACCGCCCGGGCCGGACGATCCTCGGCATCGCCGCCTACCGGGACCACCTCGCGCGCCTCGAGGTCGAGGAGGGGCTGCCGCGGATCGTCGTCCGGCGCCGGGACGGCGCCGAGCACGACGTGGCCTTCCCCGAGGAGGCCTATGCCCTCGACCTGGTGGGCGGCTACGAGCACGCCACCACGACGATGCGCTTCCGCTATTCCTCGCCCACGACGCCGCCCCAGGTCTTCGACTACGACATGGAAAGCCGCGCCCGGACCCTGCGCCGGGAGCAGCGGATCCCGAGCGGGCATGATCCTTCCGCCTACGTGGTCCGTCGCCTCCAGGCCCCGGCGCCGGACGGCGAGGCCGTGCCGGTCACGGTCCTCCACCGGCGGGGGCAGGCGCTCGACGGCTCGGCCCCCGTGTTCCTGGAGGGCTACGGCGCCTATTCCTACCTGTTCCCGGCCGACTTCCAGCCCAACATCCTGTCCCTCGTCGATCGGGGCGTCGTCTACGCCATCGCCCATGCGCGCGGGGGACTCGAGAAGGGCGACCGCTGGCGCAACGGCGGCCGGCTGCAATCCAAGCCCGCCACCTTCACGGACTTCATCGCCGCGGCCGAGCATCTCGCGCGCGAGCGCTACGGCGCGTCGGGGCGAACGGTCGCCTTCGGGGCCTCGGCGGGCGGGCTCCTCATGGGCGCGGTCGCCAACATGCGCCCCGAGCTCTTCGCCGGGATCGTCGCGCGGGTGCCCTTCGTGGACGCCCTCAACACCATGTCGGACGACAGCCTGCCGCTCACGGCCAGCGACGTGCCCGAATGGGGCGATCCCATCCGCGACCCGGCGGCCTTCCGGGTGATCGCGTCCTATTCCCCCTACGACAACGTCAAGGCGCAGGCCTATCCCGCCATGCTCGTCACGGCGGGGATCGCCGACCCCCGCGTGACCTATTGGGAGCCGGCCAAGTGGGTGGCGCGGCTGCGGGCGACCAAGACCGACGACCGCCCGATCCTGCTCGCCACCCGCATGGCGGCGGGTCATTTCGGGGCCGCGGGCCGCTTCGAGGGCCTCGACGAGGTCGCCACGATCTACGCCTTCGCCCTCTCGGCGGCGGGCGCGTGCGCGCAGCCGTGACCGGACCGGTCGCCCCGGGCGGGGGCATGACGGGGGCGTTCGTCGGCCTCGCGATCGGCGTGGCCTTGGGGCTGGCCTGGGGCGACGCCACCTGGGAGGGCGGCGGATCCTTCCCCATGGCCCTGCCGGTCGGCGCCCTCGGCGCGGGCCTCGGCTGGGCGGCCGGCCGGCTGTCGGGCAGGACGCGCGCGCCGATGCTCGGGGGGCTGGCCGGAGCCGCCCTCGGCCTCGCGTGGGGCGCGAGCGCGGGCGACGCCGCCTCGGTCGTGGTGCTCATGGTCGCGCTCGGAGGGGCCGGGCTCCTGCTCGGCCGCCGCCTCGCCCGGCCCGGGGACGCCGGCGCGGGCCCGCCCCGGCGCGTCGTCGGCCGCCCGGTCGCGGGCGGCGCCATCGGCGCAGCCCTGGGGCTGGCCTGGGGCGCCTCGGGCGACGGGGTCGGCACGGCGCTGGTCCTCACCGTGATCGTCGGCGCGCTTGGCGCCGGGCTGGGGCTCCTCCTCGATCGCGGCACCGAGGAGCGGGGCCGGCGGATCGTCGGCGCGCTCAAGGGGGCGGGGCTCGGCTTCGTGTTCGGCGGCCTGGCCGGCACGAGCGCGGCCGGCGATCCGCTCCTGGCGCTCGCCGGGTCGCTCGTCGGTGCCGCCGCGGGCTGGGTCCTCGCGCCGCCGCTCGCCCGGGCGCGCGAGTGGCGCCCCCCGGCCGGCGCGGCCCCCGTCCCGCCCCCGGCCTGGGCCGCGCGCCTGTCGGGTCTGGCGGCCCGGATTCGAGCCCTCCTCTGGCCGACCCTGGCCGCGGCGGCGCTCGCCCTCGTCTGGGCCGGAGTCGAGCCGCCCGTCGCGAACCTGCGGTCGGCGAGCGTCGACGCCCGCCTCATGGGCCTTGCCTGCGCCATGGCCTACGCGGCCTTCGCGGTCCGGCATGGCCGCCTCGCCCGCTTGGGGGAGGCGGCGCCGGTGCCGGCCGAGGCCGGCGGAGCGGCGGCGGCGCGCGCCGTCACCGCCGTTCGGCGCTGGCGCCCCCTCCTGGTGGCGATCCTCGTCCTGGGCGGGGCCTATCTCGTGGCGCGCGGCGTGACGCCGAGCTACGTCTCGATCGCCTATCGCGAGCATGTCGAGACCCGCGGGCGCGAGCGGGTCCGCGTCAGCACGCCGGTCCGGCGCACCCATGGCGGCGATATCCTCTGGCTGTCGCTCGTCGGCGGGGGCCTGCTCCTCCTGGGCGCGGCCCGCCTCGACCGGGCGCCGGGCGGTCAGCCCGTCACGCGGTCGTAGCGCGTGACCTCGTAGCGCTTCTCCTTGCCCTGCCGGAAGACGCGGTACTCGATGAGGATGCGCCCGCCCCCGCGCAGGGCGAGATCGGCGCGGCAGCGGATCTCGTCGGGGGACGAGGACAGGGTCTCGAAGCCGTTGTAATGGGTGGCGTTGGCCTGGTTCTTCTTGTTCACGTCCGAGAGCGTGTCGCGCATCGCGCGGGAATCGCAGGCCGGAAGGTCGTTGCGGGTCACGATCGTTCCGATCGCGATCAGCAGCCCGACGATGATCAGGGCGCCGAGGACCACCATGTTGGCGATGCGCCAGAAGCGGCTCGCCGGGGGCCTCGCTGCAGCGGTGCTCGGTTCGGTCGACATCGCACGTTCCCCCTCGACGCCGCGCTCGGCGACAGCTTAGCCGCGATCTGGGCCGCCGCAAGGTTTCCCGTCAGGCCGGCAGCTCGCCGACCGCCGCGTGCGCCGCGTCGATCGCGCTGTGCAGATAGGCCGACCAGGCCCGGTCCGCATTGGCGACGGCGATCCGGCCGATCGGCTTGGCCGCCGCCGCGATCTCCGCGTCGCCGTCGTCCGGGTCGCCCCCGAGGGTCGCCGGGCTGCCCGAATAGCCGTGCGACCAGCGGTTCACCGTGATGGCGCGGATGTCACGTCCGGACTCGAAGCCGCCGGGCCCGAGCATGCGGTCGAGCTGACCGCGGATCTCGCCCTCGAAGGCCGCGAAGGGCATGCCGAGCAGGCGCCCCCGGCCTGCCCGCAGGGCGTCGCGCGCGTCCGAGAAGCCCTCCGCCGTCGTCGGGACGTGCACCATGTGCAGGACCATGGGCTCGGAGGGGTCGCGCGGGCAGCGATAGCCGCCCATGCTCACGGGGAAGTCGAGCTTGGTGCGGGCGAAGAAGGCGCCCGGGGCGTAGATGTCGTGCACCTTCAGGCGCGCCGCCGCCCGCCAGTCGGCGATCGCCACCTTGGCGTAGACGAGCGGCATCTTGACGTTGTTCCGGAGCGCCGCGCGCTGGGGCTCCGGCGTCTCGGGGACGACGTGCGGGATCATCATGTTCCAGCCCGCCATCACGACGTGGCGCGCCCGGACGCGGCGCAGGCGCCCCTGCCGGACATAGCCGATGTCGACGCCCCCGCGCCGGTTGCGGGCCTGCACCACGGTGCTGGACAGGCGGATGCGCACCGGCCGGTCCGGCTCGTCGAGGCGGTCGTAGCGCAGGCGCGCCAGGACCACGTCCTCCATGGTCGAGCCCGGCAGGGCCCTGGGCACGAGGCGGCGCACGAGCAGGCGCGCGATGGAGGCGTTGCCGTCCGGGAAGTGATGGATATAGGGCTCGCCCCCGGGGTGGGCCGGACCGTCCGCGATGCCCTGGAACCCGGGATAGTCCGCCTGCCAGGCCTCCTCGGCGGTCACGAAGGCGGCCGGCAGGCCGAAATAGTCGTGGGTGCGCTGGGCGAAGAAGCGCAGCGCCTCCTCGCCCGCGCCCCAATGCGTGCGCAGGAAGTCGGGATAGGAGACGCGCTTGAGGGCGCGCTCGCGGGCCGGCGGGGCGAGATCGGGCAGGATCGACCGGGGCTCGGTATGGATCGCCAGGAGCTGCGCCCGCGCCTCCTCGCTCATGGGGAAGTCGGCGACGAAGTCGCGAATCGGCCGCTCGGGCCGGCGGCGGGGCACGGTGTCGTCCGACACCCAGACCGTGGGATCGCCCGCGACGAGGCGGTCCGTGCCGAAGGTCGCGGCATCGAAGAAGGTCGCGCGCTGGAGCCCCAGATCGGCATAGAGCCGGCGGTCGAAATAGGTCTCGAACCGGTCGATCTCCACGCCGAGCTCGCCCATCAGGGCGTTCACGGTGGCGCTGAACGATGTCGGCGATTGCAGCGACTCGTTGCCGCCATAGGACAGGAGCGTGCGCCCACCCACCTTGAACTCGTTGCGGGTCGCGTGTCCCCCGACGTCGTCGTGGTTGTCGAGGACGAGAACGCGGGCCTGGCGACCGAAGCGACGGCGGTAGTAGTGGGCGGCGG
>DASPJU010000568.1:0-2524 GCA_035628475.1 Salinarimonas sp.
GATGCTCGACCTGAACCGGCGCACGCCCGACCTGCGCCGCTACGTCTCCGCGCTGGAGGCCTGGCTCATCGCGACGCTCGACCGCTTCAACGTGCGCGGCGAGCGGCGGGAGGACCGGGTCGGCGTCTGGGTGCGCCGGCCTGACAAGGGGGAGGGGGCGGAGGACAAGATCGCCGCCATCGGTATCCGCGTGCGCCGCTGGACGACCTTCCACGGCATCAGCCTCAACGTGGAGCCCGACCTGTCGCATTTCTCCGGCATCGTGCCCTGCGGCGTGACGCGGCACGGGGTGACGAGCCTCGTGGACCTGGGGATTCCCGTGACCATGCCGGAGGTCGACATGGCCCTGCGGGGCGCCTTCGAGGGCGCGTTCGGGGAGACCGTCCACAAGGGCGCCTGAGCGGCATCACGGCGTGCCCCGTCGTCACGCGGGCTGGAGCGAATGGCCGCGACGCTCGTTGCCCGAGGGCGCGGCGCCTCCCGTCGAGGCCGCGCGGGAAAGGTCGGTCATGACGTTGCATGTCGTTCGCCGCGGCGAGGGCCGCAGGCTCCTCCTCATCCATGGCCTGGGCGGCACCTGGCGGTCCTGGAACACGGTCTTGCCGGCGCTCGCGCGAGACCGCGAGGTGATCGCGATCGACCTGCCGGGGCACGGCGAGACTCCGGCGGGGCGGGGCAGCGACAGCTTCGCGGGGCTCGTCGACGGCGTGGAGCGCTTCCTCGGCGAGGAGGGGCTCGGGGGCGTGGACGTCGCGGGCAGCTCGCTCGGGGCGCGGATCGCCCTCGAGTTGGCGCGGCGCGGACGGGTCGGCGCCACGGTCGCCCTCTCCCCGGGCGGCTTCTGGCGCGGCTGGGAGCGGGCGTATTTCCGCGCGACGCTCGCGGCGTCGGTGCGCCTCGTGCGGGCGCTCGGGCCGGTCCGTCCGATGGTCGCGCGCGCGGCCGTGACGCGCAGCGCCTTGCTGGCGCAGCTCTCCGCCCGTCCCTGGCGCCTAGCGCCGGACCTCGTCGCCAGCGAGCTGGAGAGCATCGTCCGCACGCCCGCCTTCGGCGCCCTGGTGCGCGATCTCGCGGACGCGCCCGAGCAGGAGGGACCGGCGGCCGATCCCTCCCGCCCCCTCGTGATCGGCTGGGGCCGCTCCGACCGGCTCTGCCTGCCCCGGCAGGCCGAGCGCGCGCAGGCCGCGTTCCCCTCCGCTCGGCTGCACTGGTTCGCGGATTGCGGGCACTTCCCGATGTGGGACCGCCCCGACGAGACGGCGCGGCTCATCCTTGACGCGACGTCGGCTTGAGGGGTCAGGCCCGGGCGGTGCGCACGCTCTCCAGCACGAAGACCCGGATCGCCGAGGAGAGATTCGCCTGCCCGCGCCCGGCGTCGATCTCGGCCACCAGGGCCGCGAGCGAGGTCTCGCGCCGGGCGGCGAGCGCGCGCAGCTCCGCCCAGAACGGCTCCTCGATGGAGATGCTGGTGCGATGGCCGCGGATCGACAGGGAACGCTTGACGACCCGCGCGCTCAAGGCTCGTCCCGGTCGAGCCGGTGGCCCTCGTGCCGGCGCTCGGCCAACCGCTCTCCGGCCTTGGCCTCCTCCTTCTCGGCCTTGGTGCGGCCGAAGGCGATCCGGTTCTGCGCCGCCTTGCCCTCCTTGGCGGCGCGCTCGCGGGCCTTGCGGGCCTGGCGCAGGTTGACGATCTCGGCCATTGGGCTCTCCTTCTGGGCGCGAGTGTAGCGCCCCGCGGCGCGGCGCCAAGGGCGCGCCGCGTCGAGCTGGGCCGCTCCCGACGGCGAACCTTTCCCAAATCCGCGCGTTGGCGCCCCGAACCGGGGTCGCGGCCCCGTTGCGACGGAGGGAACGCGATGAAGGCGCTGGTCTGGCACGGCACCACGGATGTCCGCTGCGACGAGGTCCCGGATCCCACGATCGAGCAGCCGCGCGACGCGATCATCAAGGTCACGAGCTGCGCGATCTGCGGATCGGACCTGCACCTCTACGACCACTTCATGCCCGGCATGCAGAAAGGCGACATCCTCGGCCATGAATCCATGGGTGAGGTGGTCGAGGTCGGGCCGGAGGCGAAGCACGCCCTGAAGGTCGGCGACCGGGTCGTGATCCCCTTCACGATCATCTGCGGCCAGTGCGAGCAGTGCCGGCGCGGCAACTTCTCGGTCTGCGAGGTCACGAATCGCAACAAGGAGGTCGCCGCCAAGGTCTTCGGGCACTCGACCGCGGGCCTCTTCGGCTACACGCACCTCACCGGCGGCTACCAGGGCGGCCAGGCCGAGTACGTGCGCGTGCCCTTCGCCGACAGGACCCACATCAAGGTGACGAACAGCGGCCTCACCGACGAGCAGGTGCTTTTCCTGGGCGACATCTTCCCGACCGGCTGGCAGGCGGCCGTGCAATGTGACATCGAGCCGACCGACACGGTGGCGATTTGGGGCTGCGGCCCCGTCGGACAGATGGCGATCCGCTCGGCGATCCTGCTCGGGGCCAAGCAGGTCATCGCCATCGACCGCGTGCCCGA
>DASPJU010000569.1:0-10291 GCA_035628475.1 Salinarimonas sp.
ACAGGGCGATCACGGCGGCGCGGCCCGGCGAGCCGCCATAGCGCAGCGCCAGCAGGGCCACGACGAGCCCATAGAGCGCCACCGACACCCACCACCAGATGCGGAAGGACAGGGCCGGCTCGGCCCAGTCGAAGGCCTGGAAGAGGATCGCCGAGATCGGGGGGTTCAGGTTGGGGTTCCAGGCCTCGAAGCCGGGCAGCGACACGTGAAAGGTCAGCGGATGGATGCCATACGGGTTCCCGCCCTCGGCCGCCGCGCGGCCCGAGGCCACGAAGGAGCCGAAATCCATGAGGCTTCCCCCCGGCAGCGAGCGGGGCAGCTCCAGGGCGATGGCCCAGGCCGCGGCGAGCGCGAGCGCCACGGTCGCGAGGGCGCGTGTGGAGGGGAGCATGACGGGAGACCTCGCGGGGGAGACGCGTTCGGGATGGAGCGGGAGATAACGCGCGGCGAGCCGGACGGATGCATGGCGGGCGCGGCGGAATGCCATGCGCCGCAACCATTCCATGCCCGTGAGCGTTACAGGGCCGCTCCGCCACGGCGGGCCGCATCCGACACCGCTCCGACCGGGCATCGCCGCGAGGACGCTCCCCATGGCCTCCTCGGCGGGCGCCCGCCGGTGCTGGCGTCGCGGCGCGGGACGGGCAACGATCCGGCCGGTCTCCCGGCCGGGCCTGTAACCGGGCGTCGGCGGCCCCGCCGGCGCCGCCCTGTCCCTCGGGCGCGTCCTCCCCCGTCGCGCCCCCTCCGTCGTGTGCCCCCCTATGCTCCCGCCTCCCCTGCCCTGCCCCCCGGGATCCAGCCCGACGCCGAACCCTGCCCCCGTGCGGCTCCAGCGATAGGAGAGACCCTTGGAGAGAGGTTTCATCGCCCGCCTCTGGCGGGACGACGCGCAGGCCGCGAGCCTCTGGCCGATCCTGGTCCTGGCGGCCGTCCTCGCGCTCGCCCTGGTCCTGCCCGGCGCGGCCGTGGTGACGCGCTACGTCAACGATCTTCTGATCTTCCTCGACGGCGCCTGGCGCGTGAACCAGGGCCAGGTGCCCAACCGGGACTTCCACACCGCGCTCGGCCCCCTGAACTTCTACCTGCCGGCCCTGGCCGCGCGGCTGGCGGGGGGCCTCGGGATGGCGATGCCGGTCGCGACCGCCATCCTCGTGGCCGGCCTCGCCCCCGCGATCGCCCACGTGGTGTCCTCGCGCCTGCGACCCGTCCTGGGGCTTCCCGTGGCGGCCTTCCTGCTCGTGATCCTGGCCGTGCCCATGAATCTGGGCGAGGGCATCGTCGATCTCTCCTACGGCATGTTCTACAACCGCGTCGGCTGGGTCGCGCTCGCGACGCTGCTCCTGATGCACCTGTCCCCCACCGTGGAGCGGCCGGGGCAGCGGGCGATCGACGCGGCCTGCGCGGCGGGGCTCGCCCTCGTCCTGATCTACACCAAGGCGAGCTACGGCCTCGTCGCCGTCGCCTTCCTGGTCCTCATGCTGCTCGATCCGCGCAAGCGGCTTTGGGCGGGCGCGGCCCTCGGCCTCGTGCTCGCCGCGGGGCTCGCCGTGGAGGCCGTGTGGCGCGGGACCGCAGGGCACGTCGCGGACCTGCGGTCCGCCATCCTGGTGAGCGGCGACCGCTCGCTGCCCGAGCTCGCGGGCTTCGTCCTGCGCAACTTCGCCGACTACATCCTGTTCGCCCTGGTGACGGGATTGTCCCTGTGGCGCACGCGCAGCCCCCTCGACCTCCTCTTCTACGGCCTGTGCGCGGGGGCGGGGCTTCTCCTCATCAGCCAGAACTTCCAGGGCTGGGGCATCGTCACCCTGCATGCGGGCGCCGCGGTCGCGGCCGAGCGCCTCATGCGCGCGGCCGGCCCCGAGGACGCGCTCGCCCGCGTCTCGGTGCCCGCCGGCATGCCGCTCATGATGCTCGCCCTGCTCCTGCCCACCATCGTCCACTGCGTCGCGGCCCTGGGGATCTCGGCGGTGCTCTCGGCGACACGCGCCGGCGATTCCTTCGGGATCCGCCCCTACGAGGGCCTGCGGATCGCCGTCGGGATGAATATCGGCGACGCGATCGGCAACGGGCGCTATCTCGCCACCCTGCGCTCGGGCGTGGCGCTCCTGGAGGAGCTCGAGCCCAAGCCGAAGGGGGTCGCCACCCTCGACTTCGTCAACCCCTTCTCCTCGGCGGTGGGCCTCCAGCCCCCCCGGGGCGACACCGCCTGGCAGCACTGGGGGCGCAACGTCAATGAGCACGCCTTCGTGCCCGCGGAGCGGATGTTTCGCGAGGTCGAGGTCGTGATGGAGCCGAAGGTGGCGATCGAGGGGATCACGGGGGACAACCTGCGGCTCGTCTACGGCCCCTATCTCGCCGAGCATTTCGAGACGGTGCGCGAGACCGAGGACTGGCGCGTCCTGCGCCGCCGCAAGGACGCGGCGAGCCCGCAGGCGACCCTCCGGGAGAGCGGACCCTAGAGGAAGTCGCGCAGACGTGGCTTCCGGTTCTCCGCGAAGACACACGACACATCAGGGACCGAGAGTCCGTCAGGCGGCTCCGATACCGTCTGACGGGCTCGAGGAGCCCCGCCCCCCGGATCCCGCCTCGCGCTCGGCCGCAAGATGCTCGATCGCGGCGCTCACGCCGTGGCGGCCATGCGGGATCGCGAGCTCGCGAAACGCCGTCTCGAGGGCCGCGAGGCACCCCAGGATCATCGGCGCGTTCACGTCGCCCAGATGCCCGATGCGGAACGCCCCGCCGCCCATGGCGCCGAGTCCGCCGGCGACCGACACGGCCAGCGTCTCCCGGACATGGGTGCGCAGGCGGTCCGGGTCGACGGTGGGCGCGGTGCGGATCGCGGTCACGGAGACCGCCCTCTCCGCCGGCACGACCGCGTTGAAGGAGAGGGCGCCGCCCTCGCTCCAGACCTCCACGGCGCGTTGCACCGCGCCGGCGATCGACCGGTGCCGCGCGAACACCGCCGGCAGGCCCTGCTCGCGGATCATGTCGAGCGCCTCGCGCAGGGCGAAGAAGAGGTGCTCCGGCATCGTGCCGCAGAACCGGGTGTAGAAGGGGCCCTTGAGCCGGAACTCCCAGTCCCAGTAGCGCTGCCGGCGCGGCAGGCTCCGGCATCGGGCGAGCGCCCGCTCGTTGGCCGCCACGATCGCCAGGCCCGGCGGGCACATCAGCGCCTTCTGCGAGGCCGCGAGCGCCACGTCGACGCCCCAGGCATCCATCTCGAAGGGCATGGCGGCGAGCGAAGCGATGGTGTCGGCCACCAGCAGGGCCGGATGGCCCGCCGCGTCGATCGCGGCGCGGATGGCGGGCAGATCGCTGGCGATGCCGGTCCCCGTGTCGACCTGCACCGCGAGAACCGCCTTGATCCGTCCCGCGCGATCCCCCCGCAGGCGCTCCTCGATGCGCTGCGGGTCGATCGCCTGCCGCCAGTCGCCCGCGATCACCTCGGTCTCGATGCCGAGCGCGCGGGCATGATCGGCCCAGGAGCTCGAGAAGTGCCCGATCTCCGGCACCAGGACCGCGTCGCCCGCGACGCAGAGATTGGCGAGCGCCGCCTCCCAGGCCCCGTGGCCGTTGGCGGCGTAGACGAAGACCTCGCCCGTGGTGCGGAACACCTCCTTGAGATCCCGGAAGCAAGAGCTCGCGATCTCGACCAGGCGCGCGTCGACCAGGTCCAGGGACTGGCGGTGCATGGCCCGCAGCACGCGGTCCGGGATGTGGGTCGGCCCGGGCGCATGGAGGAATTCGTGTCCGATCATCGTGCCTCTCGCGTCGCGGACACGGCCCGAACCGCTCGGGACCGCCCCCTTGGCTATGCCAGGTGCCTCGCCCCGGGCAACCCCCTCCGGCCGACAGGCGCCGCGATCGCGCCAGGCGGCTTGAGTCGAGCGCCGATGTCGCCTAGTCCTCCGGGGACGGTCACGGGGCGGGGGCGTGCTTTGGGCTCAGGACAGGGGTGGGATGGAGACTGAACTCCAGGATTTCATCCAGAGCACGTTCCGATCCGTCTGGGCGCTCGAGCTTCTGCTCTTCCTGAAGCGCCACGGCGAGAGCGCCTGGACGACGGCCGACCTCGTGCGCGAGATGCGCGGCAGCGAGCCCGTGGTGACGCAAAGCGTCGCGACGCTCCAGGCCGCCGGTCTCGTGGTGCAGGACGCCGAGGGACGGTTCCTCTTCGCCCCGGCCTCGCCGGGGCTGCGCGACCTCGCGGACGCCGCCGAGAAGGCCTATACGGAGAAGCCCACCGCCGTGCGCCGCCTCGTCCTGACGGGGCCCAGCGATAAGCTTCAAACCCTCGCTGACGCGTTCCGGCTGAGGAAGGACTGATCGTGACTGCGACCTTCCAGGCATCCGTCTACCTTCTGTGCTTCCTGACGAGCGCCGGCTGCGCGGCGCTCCTCGCGCGAAGCTATCTCGCCAGCCGCGCCCGGCTGCTGCTGTGGACCGCCCTCTGCTTCGGGCTGCTCACGCTCAACAACCTGTTCCTGTTCGTCGACGTGGTGCTGCTGCCGTCCTGGAACCTGCTGGCGTTCCGGCACCTCGCGTCGCTGGGCGCGATCGTCGTGCTGCTCATCGGCTTCATCTGGGACGCGGACTAGGACGGCGATGCCCAAGGCTTCGACATACGGCCGTCTACCACGAGGGGGCACGCGATGAGCGAGTTCGTCTGGGGCCTCATCACGATGGGCTATTCCATCGCGGGCCTGTTCTTCCTGCGCTTCTGGGTGCGCACCCGGGACGGCCTCTTCGCGGCCTTCGCGGTGGCGTTCTGGCTCCTGGCGCTGAACCAGGCCCTCGTGGCGATCTCCGAGGTGCCGCGCGAGGAGCAGACCTCGTTCTACCTGCTGCGGCTGGCGGCCTTTGCGATCATCATCGGCGCGATCGTCGCCAAGAACCTGCGGGCGGGGTCGCGTTAGGGCGTTTTCGCGTGAGGTGGATCCGGCTCTCGTTCTTGCGGAGAACCGGAAGCCGCTTCTCCGCGGTGTCCTCCCGGCCGGCTCCGCCGAGGCGGAACCGGCCCCCCTACCGGGCCCGGATCGGGATCACGTTGTCCGCCATGCCGACGCGGTCGGCCACGGCCGCGATCGCGGCGGCGAGCTCCTCCTGCTTGAAGGGCTTGGCGAGCCGCGGCAGCTGGATCGCGGCCTCCTCGCCCTCCGGCCATTCGGCGTAGCCGGTCGCGAGGATGACGGGCAGGCCCGGACGGTCCGCCTCGAGCTGGCGGGCGAGCTGGAGGCCCGTCATGCCCGGCATGGCATAGTCCGTGATCACGATCTCGACGCGCGGATCGGCGTCCAGGATCTCCAGGGCCTGGGTCGCGGAATGGACCTCGATCACCGTGTGCCCGAGATCCTCGAGCATGGCGGCGGTGCCCGTGCTCACGAGGAGGTCGTCGTCCACCACCAGGATCGTGTGCGGCAGGACCTGCGCGACCTCGGCCGGCCCGGCCGGGCGCCCGCGGCGTCCCGCGGCGTGATGCGCGGCCTCGTCGGCGGCGCGCGGCAGCCACAGCTCCACGGCGGTGCCCTTGCCCACCTGGCTCGTCACGCGCAGCATGCCGCCCGACTGGGCCGCCAGGCCATGCACCATGGACAGGCCGAGGCCCGTGCCCTTGCCGGGGCCCTTGGTGGTGAAGAACGGCTCCGTGGCCCTGGCGAGCGTCGCCTCGTCCATGCCCATGCCCGTATCCGCGACGCTGATGCGCACGTAGTCGCCCGCCTTGATGCCGGCGCGCACGGCGTCCGCGGGGGCGACCGCCTCGTTGCAGGCCGCGACCGCGAGCGCCCCGCCCACCGGCATGGCGTCGCGGGCGTTCACCGCCAAGTTGAGGAGCGCGAGCTCGAGCTGGTTGGCGTCGACGCGCACGGGCGCGAGATCGCCCGGCAGGCTCTTGGCGATGCGGATCGTGGGGCCCAGGGCGCGCTTGAGCAGGTCCTCCATGGAGCCCACCAGCCGCGTGACGTCCACGGACTCGGGCTTGAGCTCCTGGCGGCGGGCGAAGGCGAGGAGACGCTGCGTCAGGGCCGCGCCGCGCTCGGCGCCCTGGACGGCGTTGTCGAGGAGCCGCAGCGCCCGGGGATCGTCGGGAACGCGCTTGCGCAGGAGCTGCAGGCTGCCGAGCACCGCCATCAGGAGATTGTTGAAGTCGTGCGCCACGCCTCCGGTGAGCTGGCCGATCGTGTCGAGCTTCTGCGCCTCGAAGAGCTGGGCCAGCGCGTGCTCGCGCTCGCGGGTGCGCTCCTCGATGCGCCGCTCCAGCTCCTCGTTCATGTTGAGGAGCGCCTGCTCGGCCCGCTTGCGCTCAGTGATGTCGATGGTGACGCCGCTGACGCGGGCCACCTGGCCCCCCTCGCCGGCCACCACCGCGCCGGCGCAGATGCACCAGCGCACCTCGTCGGGACGCAAGAGCCGCGCCTCGACCTGGAAGGTGCGCCGCCCCAGCGCCGCCTCGGCGGCGACCGACTGCACGAGGGCGAGGTCGTCCGGGTGGATGAAGGGGCGGACCCCCTCGAGGGTGAGGGGGCCGGTCCCGGGCTCGATGCCGAAGATCCGGTACTGCCCCTCGTCCCAGATCACCTCGCCGGTGACGAGGTCCCAGTCCCACGAGCCCATCTGGCCCGCCGCGAGCGCCACCGTGCGCCGCTCCTCGCTGTCGCGAAGGCGCGCCGCGGAGGCCTCGAGCTCGGCCGTGCGCTCGACGACGCGCCGCTCCAGCTCCTCGTTCAGGCGCTCGAGGTCGCGGGTCTTGCGGTAGAGCTCGGCGAAGACCCGGACCTTGGCCCGCAGCACCTCCGGCACCACGGGCACGGGCACGTAGTCCACCGCGCCCGCCTCGTAGCCGCGCAGGCGGTCGATCTCGCTCAGGTGGATCGCCGAGACGAAGATGATCGCCGTCTGTCGGAAGCGCGGGTGCTCGCGGATCATCTGGGCGAGCTCGAACCCGTCCATCTCCGGCATCTGCACGTCGACCAGGATCACGGCCACGTCGGTCTTGAGGAGGTGCTCCAGCGCCTCCCGGGCCGACGTGGCCTTGATCAGGGTCTCCCCGAGGTCCTCGAGGATCACCTCGTAGGACAGGAGCTTCGCCGGCTGGTCGTCGACCAGCAGGATGTTCACGGGCTCCGCCGGGATCACGATGGACTTGGGCATCAGCGGTGCAGCCACATGCGCAGCGCGGAGAGCAGCTGCTCGG
Organism: Salinarimonas sp.; assembly: GCA_035628475.1. Taxonomy (GTDB): domain Bacteria; phylum Pseudomonadota; class Alphaproteobacteria; order Rhizobiales; family Beijerinckiaceae; genus Salinarimonas_A. The sequence goes on from DASPJU010000569.1 coordinate 7,193, forward strand.
TGTTGACGGGCTTGGCGAGGTAGTCGGACGCCCCCGCCTCCAGGCACTTCTCCCGGTCGCCCTTCATGGCCTTGGCGGTCAGCGCGATCATGGGCAGGCGGCGGAAGGCGGGATTCGCCCGGATCACCTGCATGGTCTCGTAGCCGTCCATTCCGGGCATCATGATGTCCATGAGCACGATCGCCACGTCGGAGCGCGCCTCCAGAGCCGAGATCGCCTCGGTGCCGGTGGTGGCGGTCAGCACCTTCATCCCGCGCCGCTCCAGCACGCTGGAGAGGGCGAAGATGTTGCGCGCGTCGTCGTCCACGAGGAGCACGGTGCGGCCCACCAGGTCCTCGTCGGTGGAGTGCAGGCGCTCGAGCATGCGCTGCTTCTCGGCGGGCAGGTCCGAGACCACCCGGTGCAGGAAGAGCGCCGTCTCGTCGAGCAGGCGCTCGGGGCTCTCCACGCCCTTCACCACCACGGAGCGCGCCATCGTGTGGAGCTGCGCGTCCTCGTCGGGCGACAGCTCGCGGCCCGTGAAGACCACGACCGGCACGTCCGCCAGGGCCGCGTCGTCGCGGATCCGCTCCAGCACCTCGAATCCCGACATGTCGGGGAGCTTGAGGTCGAGCACCACGCAGTCGGCCGAGCCGGTGCGGAGGGTTTCCAGGGCCTGCGTGCCGGTCTCGGCCGTGACGATGTCGATGTCGTCGTGGCCCAGCAGCTCCGTGACGCCGAGCCGCTCCGCCGCGTTGTCCTCGACGAGGAGCAGGCGCTTGCGGCGGGGCTGGGCATAGTCCCGGATCTTGGTCAGCGCCGCCTCGAGCCCCTCCGTCGTCGTGGGCTTGTTGAGGAACGAGAAGGCGCCGCGGGCGAGGCCGTGCTGGCGGTCCTCGTCGAGGGTGACGATCTGTACCGGGATGTGCCGGGTCGCGGCGTCCTGCTTGAGCTGGCTCAGCACGGTCCAGCCGAGCATGTCGGGCAGGAACACGTCGAGCGACACGGCGGTCGGCCGGTACTCGCGGGCGAGCGCCAGGGCATCGGCGCCGCGCATGGCGACCAGCACCTTGAAGCCCTTGTCGCGGGCGAGGTCCACCATCACCCGGGCATAGTGCGGATCGTCCTCGACGATGAGGAGCACGCTGTCGCCGGGCTGGAGCGCATGGCGGTCGTCGGGCACCTGCTCCACGGACGGATCCGCGAGACGCAGGTTGGCGAGCGCGCTCGCGGGCAGCTGGATGGGCTGCGCCTCGTACGAGCTCACCGGACGCGGCGTCACCGTGGTGCCCACATAGGTGAGCGGCAGGAACAGGACGAAGGTGGAGCCCACCCCCGGGACCGAGCGCAGCTGGATCTCGCCGCCCAGCAGGTTGGCGAGCTCGCGGGAGATCGCGAGGCCCAGACCCGTGCCGCCGTACTTGCGGCTCGTCGAGGCATCGGCCTGCTGGAAGGCCTCGAAGATGATCTTCTGCTTCTCGGGGGGAATGCCGATGCCCGTGTCCGAGACCTCGAAGGCCACGACCGAGGGCGCGTTCTTGAGCACCGGGTGATCCGGGCTCCAGCCGCTCGTGGCGGGCGAGACCTTCAGCGTCACCCCGCCCGTCTCGGTGAACTTGAAGGCGTTGGAGAGCAGGTTCTTGAGGACCTGCTGCAGGCGCTTCGAGTCCGTGATGATCGAGCGGTCGAGGGTCGGCGCGGTCGAGACCTCGAAGGCGAGCCGCCGGTTCTCCGCCTCGTGGCGGAAGGGCCGGGCCATGACCTCGAGGAGGTTGGAGAAGAAGATCTCCTCCGCGTCCACCGACACGGTGCCGGACTCGATCTTCGACAGGTCGAGGATGTCCGAGATGAGGTTGAGGAGGTCGGTACCGGCACCGTGGATGGTGCGGGCGAACTCCACCTGCTTGCCGCTGAGGTTGCCCTCCGGGTTCTCGGAGAGCTGCTGGCCGAGGATGAGGATCGAGTTGAGCGGCGTGCGCAGCTCGTGGGACATGTTGGCGAGGAACTCGGACTTGTACTTCGAGGTGAGCGCCAGCTCCGCGGCCTTCTCCTCCAGGGCGCGGCGGGCCTGCTCGATCTCCTGGTTCTTGGCTTCCACCTCGACGTTGCGCTCGGCGAGCTGCTGCGCCTTCTGCTCCAGCTGCTCGTTGGTCTGCTGCAGCTCGCGCTGCTGGGTCTGGAGCTCGGCGGCGAGCTGCTGCGACTGCTTGAGCAGGCCTTCCGTCTGCATGGTGGCTTCGATGGAGTTCAGCACGATGCCGATGGAGGTCGTGAGCTGCTCCAGGAAGGACATCTGCAGGTCCGTGAAGGCGCCGAGCGAGGCGAGCTCGATCACGGCCTTCACCTGGCCCTCGAAGAGGACGGGCAGCACGATGGCGTTGCGGGGCTTGGCCTTGAACAGCCCCGACCCGATCGGGACCACGTCGTCCGGGATGTCCTGGATCAGCATGCGCCGGGCGTCGCGGGCGCACTGGCCGATGAGGCCCTCGCCCAGGGCCAGCCGCTCGGGATGGCCGCTCACGGGTCCGTCCGCATAGGCCGACAGGAGCTTGAGGCTCGGCGCCAGGGCGTCGGCCTCCTGCTCCACCTGGTAGATGACGCCGTGCTGGGCCTCCACGAGGGGCGCGAGCTCGGAGAGCAGCATGCGGCCCACCGTGGTGAGCTCGCGCTGGCCCTGGAGCATGTTGGTGAAGCGGGCGAGGTTCGTCTTGAGCCAGTCCTGCTCGGTGTTGCGGTCCGTGGTGAGCCGCAGGTTGCCGATCATCGTGTTGATGTTGTCCTTCAGCTCCGCCACCTCGCCGCGGGCGTCGACCTGGATCGACCGGGTCAGGTCGCCCTTGGTCACCGCGGTCGCAACTTCCGCGATCGCGCGCACCTGGGTGGTGAGGTTGGCCGCCAGAAGGTTCACGTTGTCGGTAAGGTCCTTCCAGGTGCCGGCGGCGCCGGGCACGTGGGCCTGGCCGCCCAGGCGCCCTTCCACGCCCACCTCGCGGGCGACCGTGGTCACCTGGTCCGCGAAGGTGGCGAGGGTGCCGGTCATGTTGTTGATGGTCTCGGCGAGCGCCGCGACCTCGCCCTTCGAGGCCACCGTGAGGTTCTGCTTCAGGTCGCCGTTCGCAA
>DASPJU010000570.1:0-2323 GCA_035628475.1 Salinarimonas sp.
CCGATCTAGCAGCGGCGGCTGACCTTCCTCGATGCGCCGGTGGACGTTCTCGATCTCCACGATCGCGTCGTCCACCACGATGCCGATGGCGAGCACGATCGCGAGCAGGGTCAGCACGTTGATGGACGCGCCGAAGAAGGCCGCCACCATGTAGGACGCGATCACCGAGACGGGGATCGCCACGATCGCGACGATCGTGGAGCGCCAGTCGCGCAGGAAGACCAGGATCACGAGCACCACGAGGCCGACGCCCTCGGCCAGGACCTTGAGCACGCCGTTGATGGACGCGCGGATGAACTGGCTCTCGTCGTAGGAGATCTGGGTCGAGGTGCCGGGCGGCAGCGAGCTTTCGAGCCGCTCGAGCTCGGCGCGCACGCCGTTGGCCACGGTGAGCGTGTTGGCGGTGGACTGGCGCACGATGCCCAGGCCGATGGCGGTCTGGCCGCCCTGGTAGAACTCGAAGCGCGCGTCCTCCGGCCCGACCTCGACCCGGGCGACCTCGCCCAGGCGCACCAGGTAGCCGTTCTTGTTGGAGACGATGACCCGGGCGAAGTCCTCGCGGGTGGCGAGGCGCGAATCCGTCTTCACGGTGAGCTCGCGCTGGGTGGACTCGATGCGCCCGCCGGGGAGCTCGACGTTCTGGCGCCGGATCGCGGACTCGACGTCCTGGACCGTGAGGCCGCGCGCGGCGAGCGCGCCGCGGTCGATCCAGATCCGCATGGCGAAGCGCCGCTCGCCGCCGATATAGACGGTCGCGACGCCGTCCACCGTGGCGAGACGGTCGACATAGACGCGCTTGAGGAAGTCCGACAGCTCGAGGGCGTCCAGCGTGGTCGAGGTGACGGCCACCCACATGATGGCGCCGGAATTCGCGTCGACCTTGCGCACCACGGGCGTGTCGACGCCGTCGGGCAGGCGGCCGATCACCCTGGAGACCGCGTCGCGCACGTCCGAGGCCGCGGCCTCCGGGTTGCGGCTCACGTTGAACTCGATGGTCACGCCGGAGCGGTCGTTGCGGCTCTCGGACGTGATGGTGCGGATGCCCTCGAGGCCCGCCACCGCGCCCTCGATCACCTCCGTGATCCGGCTCTCGATCACCTCGTTGGAGGCGCCGCGATAGATGGTGTTGACCGAGACCACCGGCGGATCGACCGCCGGGTACTCGCGCACGGGCATCTGCATGACGGCCGCGAGGCCGCCCACCACGAGAAGGAGGCTCACCACGACCGCGAAGACGGGGCGGCGGATGAAGATGTCGGAGAGTTGCATCGGGGTCCGGTTTCTCTCGATCTCAGCCGCGCCGCTCGGGGGCGGGGGGCGGCGCGTCGCTGCGGGCGGACGAGGCCGGGCGCGCCGGTGCCGCGGCGGGGGGCACGGCGGGCGCGCTGGCGCCGGGCTGGGCCGCCGGCGAGCCCACGGGGCGCGCCGTCACGGCGGCGCCGGGCCGAACCCGCTGGACGCCGCGCACCACCACGGTCTCGCCTGCCTTCAGGCCCTCCATGATCTCGACCCGGGCGTCCTGCCGCTGGCCGATCGTGACGAGGCGGCGGTCCACCTTGCCCTCCGCCACCACGAAGACGACGTGGCGCAGGCCCTCGTTCACGACCGCCTCCTCGGGCACGAGGACCGCGTCGTTGCGCTCCAGCACCTCGAGGGCGATGGACAGGAACATGCCGGGGCGCAGGGTCTCGTCCTTGTTGTCGAACTCGGCGGTAAGGCGCACGGTGCGGCTCGCGGGCTCCACCCGCGGGTCCACCAGGGTCACGCGGCCGGTGAAGGAGCGGTTCTCGAAGGCCGTGGAGGTGGCCCGGACCGTCTGCCCCGTCTTGAGCTGGCCGAGCAGGTTCTCCGGAACCTGGAAGTCGACGCGGATCCGGGACAGGTCGTCGAGGCTCGTGATCCGGGTGCCCGGGGCGATATAGGCGCCCAGCGACACCGAGCGCGAGCCGATCCGGCCCGCGAAGGGCGCCCGCACGATCAGGTCCTCGAGCCGAGCCTCGGCGGCCCGGCGCCGGGCCTCCGCGGCCGTGACGGCGTTCTCCACCGAGCGGGCCTGGGCCGACAGGTCCTCCACCTGCGCCTCGGTGCCGGAGCCCGTGCGGCGCAGCTGCTGCGCGCGGTCGAGGCGCTGGCGGATCTCGTCGCGCTGCGCGACCGCGCGGCGCACCTCGGCCGCGGCCATCTCGGCATCGGCGCGGCGCTCCTCCGTCTCGAGGCGCGCCAGCACGTCGCCCGCCTTGACGAGCTGGCCCTCCTTGAACCCGATCTCCGAGACGATGCCGGAGACCTTGGTGGTGACCGTGATGGATTCGTTGGCGCGCGC
>DASPJU010000571.1:0-2398 GCA_035628475.1 Salinarimonas sp.
TCGACGGCCCGGTTTGGCACCTCGATGTCGGCTCGTCGCATCCTGGGGCTGAAGTAGGTCCCAAGGGTTGGGCTGTTCGCCCATTAAAGCGGTACGCGAGCTGGGTTCAGAACGTCGTGAGACAGTTCGGTCCCTATCTGCTGTGGGCGTTGGAGAGTTGAGAGGATTTGTCCCTAGTACGAGAGGACCGGGATGAACGCACCTCTGGTGTATCTGTTGTCCTGCCAAGGGCATCGCAGGTTAGCTACGTGCGGATCGGATAACCGCTGAAGGCATCTAAGCGGGAAGCCGGCCTCAAGATGAGCTCTCCCATCCCCTTGAGGGAGTAAGAGCCCTGGAAGACCACCAGGTTGATAGGCCAGATCTGGAAGCACGGTGACGTGCGTAGGAGACTGGTACTAATTGCTCGAGGGCTTGACGGATATTTTTATTCCTTGATCGGACGCTCGCAAAGGCGTCCGGGATGCCCGGGATGTGGCGCTGTGCGGTTCTGAGGGACCGCCGGGAGCTCTCATGAGTTTCCGGTGGTTATGGCGAGGGGGAAACACCTCTTCCCTTTCCGAACAGAGAAGTTAAGCCCCTCAGCGCCGATGGTACTTGGCCCGCAAGGGCCCGGGAGAGTAGGTCGCCGCCGGTTTGATGTGACAAGGGCCGTCCCTTCGGGGGCGGCCCTTCGTCGTTCCGTCGCGCGCGCATGCGGGCAGCCACGAGCTCGGTGAGCCGCGCGCTTCGGCCCGCGACGGTGCGGGCCCTGCGAGAGGGGAGTTGATCCCGCGTGGCGGGATCAAGTCCGGGCTCGGTGGACGTCCGGGCCGCGCGTGGGGGCGCGGAGGCGGCACGCAACGGTCCGGGAGGCGCCGCGGGCCGCCCGCAGGCGGCCCGCTCGCTTCGTCTCCTCGCTGCCGTCCGCGGCGTCGGCCTCCCAGCCCGTCCGCGGGGGCCGGCCTAGGACAGATCCCAGGCGGGCCGGGTGTCGCCTGCTCGCCCGCGGTCGGTGACCGGGGAGCAGGACTGGGGCCGTGCGGGCACCGTCCCGGGCCGTCCGGCGCGGGGCGCCGGGCGCAGCGGGGTGCGGTGCGGATGCAGGCCGGCGAGGTGCTCGTGGGCCAGGTCCGCGAGCGTCTCGGGGCCCCTGCCGTCATCGGGCAGGCGCTCCGAGCCGTCCTCGAGCGTGGCGAAGGCGACGAGCACGTCGCGTGCGCGCCGGGCCGCAGCGGCCCACGAGGAGCGGGCGGTCCGGGGGGTGGGCGCGGGGGAGAACATCTGTTCGGGAAGGTAGGCGGGCGGTCGGACGGAAGCGGGGTCCTGCAAGCGGTCTTGCACCGGCCGCTGGGCCCCGCCCTGCGCCGTCCCCGCGGGCGTTCGCGGCGCCCCGCTTCGCCCGCGGCGCCGGCGGGCGCCGCGCCGCAGGCCGTCAGACCGTGGAGCCCAGCGACGACCAGGCCTCGAGCTTGGTCTTGATGCGCCCGACGACGTCGCTGGTGAACTCGGTCGTACCCGCATGGCCGCCGAGATCCGGGGTCCGGACGCCGGAGGCGGTCGCTTCCAGCACGGCCTCGTAGATCGCGCGCGACGCGCGCTCAGCGCCGTCCTGGCCGGCCTCGCCGGCGTAGTGCAGCACCGCGGCGCAGGAGAGGATCATGGCCATCGGGTTGGCGACGTCCTTGCCCTGCAGCGTCGGCGCGGTGCCGTGCGGCGCCTCGGCCATCGCGACGGTGGTGCGGTACTCGTCGTCGAAGGCCAGCAGCACCGACTCGGCGCCGGCGATCGAGCCGAACATGGGCATGACGAGGTCGCTCAGGCAGTCGCCGTCGCGGTTGAGGGCGGGGATGACCAGCGGCGTCTCGGTCGCCCCCGAGATCAGGCCCGCGTAGGTGGCATCGATCAGCATCGGGCGGTACGCCACCTCGGGATGGCGGGCGGCGGCCGCGTCCATCTCCTCCTTCAGCATGCCCTCGTAGACCGGCGAGACGGTCCACTTCGGGCCGCCGTAGACCTCGCCGCCCATCTGCTTGGCCTGGCGGAAGGCGTACTCGGCCACGGCGTGGCAGGTCGAGCGGGTGATGCGCTCGGTGCGGAACGCCACCTCGTCGGGTGCACCGGCCTCGCCCTCGCGCCACTGCTCGGCGCCGTAGGCGTCCTCGACGGCCATGCGCACGACCGAGATCGGGTGGTAGGTGCCGCCCAGCGGCGTGATGCCGGGGATCCGTCGGCCGGTGCGCACGATGACCTTCCCGTCGACCTCCTCGCGCAGGATCCGGTTCGGCGAGCCGACGTCGTCCTTGCCCTCGGGCGTCACCGTCGCGGCCTTGAGCCCGAGGCCGGACGCGCACATCGCGGCGGCCGCGTCGTGGACGACCTGGTTGCCGCTCTCGCGCCGATGCTCGAGCGAGAGGTC
>DASPJU010000572.1:0-3042 GCA_035628475.1 Salinarimonas sp.
TCGCGAGTCGGCCCGTCGGCGAGCAGCAGCTCCATGACGAGCCGGCGCGAGGCGACCGCCCGCTCCGAGGCGGTGCGCACCACCAGGCCGGGGGTGGGCTGGCGGATGCAGGCCGCCGCCAGCACCCGCTCGCCCTCGATCTCCACCATACAGGCGCGGCAATTGCCGTCGGGCTGGTAGCCCGGCTCGGGGCGGTGGCACAGGTGCGGGATCGTGGTGCCTTCGCGCCGCGCCACCTCCCAGATGGTCTCGCCATGCCCGGCCTCGACCTCGCGGCCGTCGAGATGGAAGCGAGTGGTCATCGGACGCCCTCGCGGAAGAAGCGCAGCACGCTGCGCACCGGGTTGGGGGCCGCCTGGCCCAGGCCGCAGATGGAGGCGTCGCGCATCACGGCCTCCAGGTCGTCGAGGAGAGGGCTGTCCCACGCGCCGCGCTCGAGGAGGTCCACCATCTTGGCGGTGCCCGCGCGGCAGGGGGTGCACTGGCCGCAGGACTCGTGGCGGAAGAAGCGCAGGAGGTTGAGCGCCACCGCCCGCACGTCGTCCCTGTCCGAGAGCACCACGACCGCGTGCGACCCCACGAAGGCGCCGTGGGGCTCGAGGGTCCCGAACTCGAGGGGGAGGTCGGCCATCGAGGCCGGGAGGATGCCGCCCGACGCCCCGCCCGGGAGATAGGCCGCGAGCGCGTGGCCCTCCGCCATGCCGCCGCAGAACTCGTCGATGAGATCGCGCGCCGTGATGCCGGCGGGCGCCGTCTTGACCCCGGGCTCGCGCACGCGGCCCGAGACCGAGTAGGAGCGCAGGCCCCTGGCGCCGTTGCGCCCCTGGGTCGCGAACCAGGCGGGCCCGCGCTCGACGATGTCGCGGATCCAGTGCAGGGTCTCGACATTGTGGTTGAGGGTCGGGCGGCCGAACAGGCCCCGGCTCGCGATATAGGGCGGGCGATGGCGCGGCAGGCCGCGCCGGCCCTCGATGGACTCGATCATCGCGCTCTCCTCGCCGCAGATATAGGCCCCGGCGCCGCGCCGCAGCTCGATCGCCGCGTGCGCCGTGAGCTCCGCCGTGTCGAGGCGGGCGATCTCACGGGACAGGATCGCGCGCACGGCCGGGTACTCGTCGCGCAGGTAGATCACGATGCGCTGCGCCCCGACCGCGTGGGCCGCGACGAGGGCCCCCTCCAGCATGCGGTGGGGATCGGATTCGAGGTGGACGCGGTCCTTGAAGGTGCCGGGCTCGCCCTCGTCGGCGTTCACGGTGACGAAGCGAGGGCCGGGAAAGTCCCGGACGATCGCCCATTTGCGCCCCGCCGGGAATCCGGCGCCCCCGAGGCCGCGCAGGCCCGCGTCGGAGAGCATCGCGATGATCTCATCCGCCGTGCGCCGGCCGGCGAGGAGGTCGGCGAGCAGCCGATAGCCGCCGCCCGCGCGATAGCCGTCGAGATCCGTGTAGGCGGGGACGAGGGGCGCGCGCTCGCCCGCGGCGATGGCGTCCGCGACGCCCGCCGGCGTCGCGCGCCCGACCGCGCGCTGCCCCACCTGCGCGGCCGGCGCCTCGGCGCAGCGGCCGATGCAGGGCACCTTCACGACCCGCACGGCGGCGGGATCGTGGCCCGCCGCGACCCCGGCGGCGAGCGCCTCGGCGCCGGCCATCCAGCACGAGACGCTGTCGCAGACCCGGACCGTGAGCGCAGGAGGCGCCGCCTCGCCTTCGCGGACGATGTCGAAGTGGTGGTAGAAGCTCGCGACCTCGAACACCTCCGCCTGGGGCAGGCGCCATTCCTCGGCGAGCGCCCGCAGGTGCCGCGCGTGCAGGCAGCCGGCCCCGTCCTGGATTCGGTGCAGCGCCTCGATCAGCAGGTCGCGCCGGCGCGGCAGGCCGCCGACGAGCGCGCGCACCTCGTCGAGGGCGGCCGGGTCGAGGGGGCGGCCCTTGGGGCGGGCGAGGCGGGCGGTCTTCGGGTTCGCCATGGCGGGTTCCGGTGGGCGGGCGGGCAGGCTAGTCGGGCGAGGGGACGACGTGAAGGGGGAGGGGCGGGGCGACGCGCCCCCGGCGGGATTCGCATCCCCGCCGCCCTGCCATGCGCGGGCCGAGGCTTGACCCGGCGCGCCGGCTGTGGACGCTCACCCGCCTGACCCGCCCTCGCGAGGCCTCCATGTCCCAGCTTCCCGCCGTCCTCGACCATATCGACCGCAACCTCGACGCCTCCCTCGAGCGCCTCTTCGCCTGGCTCTCGATCCCGTCGATCTCCACCGACCCGGCCTACGCGGCCGAGTGCCGGCGCGCCGCCGAGTGGCTCAAGGCGGATCTCGCGGGACTCGGGGTCGAGGCTCAGGTGCGCGAGGTGCCGGGCGCCCATCCGGCCGTGATGGGCCGGGTGGATGCCGCGCGCGGCCCGCACGTGCTCTTCTACGGCCATTACGACGTCCAGCCCGTCGACCCGCTCGCCCTCTGGGAGACGCCCCCCTTCGAGCCGCGCATCGCGACCCTGCCGGACGGGCGGAAGGTGATCAGCGCGCGCGGCGCCTGCGACGACAAGGGGCAGGTCATGACCTTCATCGAGGCCTGCCGGGCCTGGAAGGCGGTGACGGGCTCGCTTCCCCTGGGCATCACCTTCCTGATCGAGGGCGAGGAGGAGAACGGCTCGCGAGGCCTGCCCGAATTTGTGGCGAGCGTGCGCGACGAGCTGAAGGCGGACGTGGCGCTCGTCTGCGACACGGGCATGTGGGACCAGAAGACCCCCGCGATCACGGCGTCCCTGCGCGGCATGGTCTACGAGGAGATCGTGGTGCGGGCCGCCGACCGCGACCTGCATTCGGGCCTGTTCGGGGGCGCCGCGCGCAACCCGATCCACGTGCTCGCCCGCATCATCGCCGATCTCCACGACGCGGACGGGCGCGTCACGCTGGAGGGCTATTACGAAGGCGTCTCGGAGCCCCCGGAGGACGTGAAGGCGCGCTGGCGCCAGATCGACCTGCGACCCGAGGACTTTCTCGGCCAGGTGGGGCTCCGCGAGCCCTCCGGCGAGCGCGGGCGCATGGTCATC
>DASPJU010000573.1:0-3502 GCA_035628475.1 Salinarimonas sp.
AAGCTCCTGTTCCTCGTGTTGAACCTGGCCGCCAAGGAGTGGAGAATGCCTGCAAGAGAGTGGACCACCGCCAAAGCGCAGTTCGCCATCTTGTTCGAGGACCACTTCGCCATCAACCGACGCGGGTTCATGGCTCTAAACGAATCAGCTGCCGACAAGGCAACGCTCCTCGCACGGCGCCGGATGATGGAAGCCTCAGTGCCAAGCGTCACTGATCCGATCCTTCACCTTGAGGCAGACCAGATAGTCTCCGGGATTTCGCTCCTGCACCCGGTCTCGCACGAGCCACTGGATCTTGTTGTCCGTGTGTTGGGCCAGTTTCAGGTCGCCTTCGGCGCGCTCCACGACGAACATTGTGTGGCAGAGATGATCGTCGGCCTTGTGCGCCATTTGAAGGATGTCGCCCGGTTCCAGCATACGCCAGTCCGGCACGACAGATGCGCGGCCCGAAATGCGCAAGAACACGTTCAGATTGGGGACGCCACCCCAAGTCCAACTCGCGACGCGCGGCGGATTTTGCTGTGCCGGACCCGCGCCGCTGCCGACCACCTCGCCCATTTTCTTCCGCCAATACCGGAAGGCATGTTCCATCGGATCGGGCTCAGGCGCCTGATCGTGATAGTACCACCACACCCCGGGGCTGAACCAGTTCAGGCTGGTTGGGCCGAAGACCATGGGCCAGCCACCGGCCAGCAAACATTGTGAGGCGAAGGCGGAGCAGTCGGCAGGGACCATTGGTGGGAAAGACTTGTGAGGGTCGTAGGCGTGCCGGATCGCGTAGTTCACTGCCCGCGCGCGATCATACCGGCCGTCGGGAGACGTATGGCGTGGATCCAAAGGCGGGATGATGCCAGGTTTCGCATCGCGCCAGTCGCTGCGCATCTTCGGCAGCGGCAGCACTTCGCCTCCGACGAAGCGGCGATTTGCACGATCCTCGGTATCTGGACAGTTGTACTTGTGCCGCAGATACCAGTTCACTCGCCTCGGGTTGCGCTCGCAACCCGGGAAGATGAAGTCGATGTAGTCCCAGAAGGGAATGCCAGCGGCCTTCGCAGCGTCCGACAAACTTTGAATACTGCCGTCGGCGCGCTTGCCAACCGTAAACGGGGTCTTGGTGCATTCCTCGGCTGGAGGGGAGTAAGCTTTGAGTTCGTCAAGCGTTCGGGTTCCCGGCCGGGTCCCAGTCCTAGGCGGAGATTCCAGTGCCATCGCTATGCCTCCCCATGCTGAGAATAACGAGAACAGTTGGGGGATCCAAGCATCACTCTGGCCGCGTGCTCTCAGCGAGTTCGCTGCAGCGAAGGCAGCTTGCACTTGTGAGTTGTGCGGCCCCCCTTGGGTTCCCCGCACCAACCTGCTGCTCGAAGCAAGCCGAGCTGCACTCGGGCCGCGGTCCGCCCGCTGCAGGCAGCCCAGTTGAACACAGGGAGATGGTTGACGAACCGCCGCTTCGGCCGCGGCCGGTGATATGGTCGTCAGAAGTCCGCGGCGATTCCGGCGCGGGTGATCACGGATCCCCATCGCGCCTGTTCGCGCGCCAGGAATGCATCACCGGCCTCGCGCGCGGAGCCGGTGACGGAGAATCCCATGGGCGCGAGACGTTGCGATACATCCGGTGCCAGCATGGCGGCCAGGGCCGCAGCGTTGAGTCGCGCAACCGGGTCGTCAGGCACACCGCGCGGCGTGACCAGCATGACCCAGGTGTGCACCTCGTACTCGGCCAGGCGTGGGTCGCTCGATGCCAAGGTAGGCACGCCGGGCAGGGCCTCCAGCGCCTCCTGCCCAAGGACAGCGAGGGGACCAACCGTTCCCGCACGAATATGGCCGACGGCCGCCGGTAGGTCGGCGAAGACCATGTGCACCTCGCGAGCAATGAGCGCTGCGATGGCCGGGCCGGTGCCGCGATAGGCAATGCTGGTCAAGCGCGTGCCCGTCATCAGCCGGTACATCTCGCCGGCGAGGTGAAGCGGTGTTCCGTTACCTGACGAGGCGTAGTTCAGGCCAGTAGGATGGGTCGCGACCCAGGTATGGAAGGAAGCGATGTCGCGCACCGGCGCATCGGCGCGCACCAGTAGCAGGTAGGGAATGGCGTCCAGGTGAGTGATAGCGCGGAACGCCCGTATCGGATCGTAGGGTTGCGGGTCCATCATCAGCGGCGCGGCCAGGAATGAGAGCGGCGCCATCATAACCGTATGGCCGTCTGGCCGCGCAGCGAGCGCGGCGCGTGCGCCGATTAGCCCGAAACCACCGGTGCGGTTTTCCGCGGCGACGGGCTTCCCGAGGGTCTCGCTCATGCGGGGGGCGAGCAGGCGAGCGGCAAGATCTGGAGGACCGCCTGGCGGAAACGCGGGGACCGGCTGGTCGTAGCTTGGAGCTGCTGGGGCAGCGCACGCAGCATGGCCAGGAAGCGAAGAGGCCGGCTAAAGAGCGCCAGAACCTTGTCGAGCGATCAAGGTGAGGGAAATGGCAGACGCGAGCGCACGTGAGGCCGCAAAGGCGGTGCTTGAGCAGTGTGGCATCCGGCTTGGGCAATCGTGGGAGAGCCTGACCGCGAAGCAAACCGTCGCGCTTGCTTTGCACTGGCGAGGCATCCAAAAGGGGTCTGGCGTGCAGCACACTGATCTCAAGTTCTTCTATGCGGAGCTGTCGCGGCTGGCGCGGTGATCTTCTCCTTGCGTGTAGAGGTTTCGATTTGAGCTGACGGTTGGTGTAGTCGGCGGGGAGAGAGGCCGGGGCGCGGAGCCATAGGCGAAGTGCAGCGCCCCGGCCGGCCCGATGGGAGAGCCCCATGACCCAGACCGAACGGAAGGTGATCCGTGCCAAGGTTGGCCTGCTGGAGCTGGCCAAGCAGCTCGGCAATGTGACCCAGGCCTGCCGGGTGCTCGGCTACAGCGGGGACAGCTTCTATCGCTTCCGCGACCTTTACGGCCGGCATCTACGCGCGCGAAACTTCACGACGTCGGCTCAGCGCTCTACCCGACGACATCTCTCCGCCAAGCTGAACTGACCGGGGCGGCCGCTTCTTCGACAGCACTGCGGCGAGGAAGGTCATCTCCCCTCCCAGCCTCTGGCTGAGCGGAGCGGAGCGCCCTGGGCGGCCACCGCGGTGATCCTGGGAAGGGTTGGGTTGCTGAGACCTGCAACCCTTGACCTTGGACCGACCACGATGATCGACGAGACGATGGCCCTTCGGCAGATGCTGGAGAAGGGTTCCGACGCGACCTTCCTGCGGGAGATGATCGGCTTTACTGCCTAGCGCCTGAAAGCCTTGGGCTGCAGCACGCGGATGCCGTGCTTGCGTAGGACGGAAGTGCCGCGGCCGAGCCCGGCAGAGATGGAGTTCGTCGGCAGGCCGAGCGCGATGGCCAGCAGACCGGCTCGGCCACCCGCACCTGTGGCCCTAGGCGGGCTGCTCAAGGGCGATGGCGACGACGGCCTCCTCGACCTCGGGGGGCGTGCGGTTCTTCAGCACGGGCTTGCGGCGGCTCATCTCGGCCAGCGC
>DASPJU010000574.1:0-3788 GCA_035628475.1 Salinarimonas sp.
CACCCTCGATCAAGATCTCGACAGCCAGTTCACCCGCCTCAAGGCCGAGGGCTGTGGCATCTTCCGCTGTCGGGCGCCTCGCGCGAGGGGCGCGCCGAGCTTGCCACCGTCGTCGAGTTCCTACGCCCCGGCGACGAACTCGTGACCCGCCTCGATCGGCTCGGGCGCGACACTCGAGACGTGATCAACCTCATTCACGAGGTAGAACAACGGGGAGCGCACGTCACCGTACTCGACCCGCACGTCTCGACGCGGGGTGAGATGGGCCACATCGTTCTGACAGTGCTGGGCATGGTGGCCGAGATGGAGCGGCGGTTCCTCAAGGAGCGTCAGCGTGAGGGTATCGAACGGGCCAGGGCTGAAGGCGTGAAGGCGCTGCACACGGCTGGTGATGGACCGTCGGCCATCGCCCGCAACGTTGGGTGCTCGCGCATGCAGGTCTACCCGGTGATGCAACGACACGAGCGGATGTCATAGAGCTGCGCATACTCTGGGGTCGATGGTCACCCATGTCGGTCTGAGCCGACCCCCGAGATCGGGCCTGTCGAGCCAAATAGCCCCGCGCCCCTCAACGTCCGACAGATGGCAGGCTGTCCAGAGTCGCCTACGCGATAGTCGCGATCGCTCGCGCCAAGTCCTGGCTGAGGAACGGCTTCTGAATGCGAACGGCAGTTCGAAATTCTTCACTCAGCCCCCGTGAGCCGTAGCCACTTGCGAACAGAAACGGGATGCCGCGCCTGCGAAGCTCCTGGGCTATCGGGAAGCTAAGTTCGCCCGATAGATTGATGTCCAGGACAGCGAAATCGAAATCTCCCGTTCGCGCCAACGGCAGAGCTTGATCGAGACCAGTGGCGATGCCCGCCACTTCAAAGCCGAGTTCGACCAGCAAGTCCTCGACGTACATCGCCACCATGATCTCGTCCTCGACGACGAGGGCGCGCCGCAGCGCCGAGTTTAGAGCCATGACTCAGCCCTCCCGCACGGTGGTCTGGCGCAAAGGGGCGTCGATGGTGCACACCACCCCGCTCGTCGGGTATGTAAGCTCAACCCGCCCTCCGAGGTCTGCGGCGAGGCCCCGTTCGATCAGGCGGCTTCCAAAGCCCTTACGGGTCGGCGGCGCGACCGCCGGGCCGCCGCTCTCACGCCAGACGAGTTGCAGTCTCGGCTCCTCTTCACCCCTGATGACCTGCCATCGGATCGCCACCTGCCCGCTCTCGTTCGACAGGGCTCCATATTTAATCGCGTTCGTCGCGAGTTCGTGGATCGCCATCGCGAAGGCAAGGGCGGACTTTGGGGAAAGCTTGATTTCGGGTCCTTCGACAACGAAGCGCTTTTCGCGGTCGCTTTCGTGCGGGCGCAAGGCCATCTCCACCACACGCCGAAGGGTCGAACCCTCCCAATTGTGCTCCGTGAGAAGGTTGTGGGCGTCTGACAGCGCGACAAGCCGCGCGTCGAGCCGGTGGCGAACCTCCAGATCGAGAGCCCCGGTGCGGAGCGTCTGGGCTGCGATGGACTGCACCGTCGCGAGGGTGTTCTTCACCCGGTGGTTCAGTTCGTTGATGAGAAGCTCGCGGTGTTTCTCGGCCTCGCGCCGCTCCGCGATCTCGCGCTGCGCGGCGTCGTAGAGGCGCGCATTGTCGATCCCGATCGCAGCCTGCCCTGCAATGCCGAGAAGAAGCTCCTCATGCCGCGCCGAGAACATCCCAATCTCTGCGTGGCCGAAGAACAAGCCGCCCATGATCTCGCCCGAGCGTGAGCGGACCGGCACTGCCAGATAGCTTCGCACAGGCAGGTGCCCCTCGGGCATCCCGTGGTGGGGCGCGTTCCTGCCGTATCTCGGGTCGGACAGAATGTCGTCCGATCGGACTGGACCATCACCGCGAAAGGTCGGCGCGAACACGTGGGTGGCCCGAGGGTTCGGAAATTTGGAGAAGTGCTCTCTTGGCACGCCCGAGATAGTGTAGAGGGTGAGCGCATCACCTCCCGCACCCGTGACCGTGTAGAAGAACGCGCCGAACTGCGCTCCGGTGAGGTGCACGCCTGCGTCGGTGACGATCTGAACCAGCTTATGAAGGTCAAGTTCGGCGGAGACCTGCGCGATCGTGGCGTTGAGGGTCTCCAGATGATCACGCTCCTCAGCAAGGCGTTCCGCGACTTTATGCTGTTCAGAGATGTCGGTGTTGGTCCCAAACCATCGAGCGACCCGACCTCGGCTGTCCGTTACCGGGCGAGCGCGGGTCAGAAAGGGCCGGAATACGCCATCGCGTCCCCTGATGGGGAACACCATCTCGAAGGGCTCGCCAGCAGCGATGGCCGCCGTCCAGCGCTCAAGTACGTCGGGAAGGACCGCAGGATCGTGAACCGACTGCCACCCCCAACCCTGCATGTCTTCCGGTGACGTGCCCGTGTAGTTGTACCACTGCTGGTTATACCAATAAATCCAGCCGTCCGCGTTCGCCATCCAGGCGAGATGAGGAAGGTGCTCCACCAACGCGATGAAGTCCTCCGCGCCGGGGCTGGGCGTCAGTGCGGTGGGGCTGGTCACGATATGAGGATCGAACTGGGCGTGGCGCGAGCCGGACGCGCCACGGTGCCTGACATAGCCGCAGCCCTCATTGTCCAACCTTCCACGGGAGCCTTAACACAGATCAACGAACTGGCTCTCTGCTGGTTGCCAGGTAGGCCGCCTGCGGTCCGCATGGCGAATGGTGCTCAATGCGCTTCTACGCTGCCTCCGAGTGGCATGGCTGGTTCTCCAGCGCCTCGCGCAGCGCTGCTGCCAAAACAGGATAGCTGAACGGTTTCGGGAGAGTTCGACCACCCTGGAAGCGTGACGGAAGTACGCTCGCCCCGTATCCGCTTGCAAAGATGAAAGGGATACCCCGCTCGCGGAGCACGTCCGCCACAACGTAAGTGTCTGTTCCGTCAACGTTGATGTCGAGGATGGCAGCGTCGAGTGCCTCTTCTCTCGCGAGATCGAGCGCCGCCTTGATGCTCGCTGCGGGTCCGATGACCTCGCTGCCGAAGTCGGTCACCATGTCCTCGACGAGCATGGCGATCATCGCTTCATCCTCAACGACGAGCACACGGCATCTTGGCATGTCGCTCACGTTCCATCCACCCTGAGAGCAAGGCAGAGCCAAACTGCAGCGGCGCATCAAAGTTCCAGAATTTCCGAGCCAGTAGCCTGCTACCTGGCTGCGCGCCCCGCTTTCGACGGTTTGGGTCTGAGAGCCCGTTTGAGAATGGTCATGGGTGGCTGATGCGGCGCAGCAGGAGCGCCCCATGCTGACGAGGATCACGGCCTCGGCCACGCCGCAGCGCCGCTCATCGTCACGGACGAGGCGGCGCCACCGTCTCATCGGCCGAAGGTGAGCTCGACAACCCGCCGGCGCGGCAGAGGCTGGAAGCCTTGCTGGTCCTGGAGCTTGCGCACGATCTCGACCACGAAGTCGCGGTATGCGGCAGCGCTCGTGAGGCGCCATCGGCCGTAAGCACCGTCCGCGAACAGATGCTTGAGCCAAGGCCAATGTCCGCGGACCACCTCAGGGAGGCTGCCGATCCGACCCGCCTCGTCTCGCACCCGACATCCAGGCACGCGCTCATCGAGCCTGCAGGTAGCCCCGGTTCCAGGTCGGGCTGATCAGAACTTCGTTCATGCACACGTGCTTGGGGCGAGTCGCGATGAAGAGGATGAGCTCGCCCAGATCGTCCGGCTGAAGCATGAGGGCCCGATCTTCAGCGCTGATTGGCTGCGGGCGCCGATCCAGGATGGGGGTCGCGACCTC
>DASPJU010000575.1:0-7213 GCA_035628475.1 Salinarimonas sp.
GCGGGCGGTCTTGAGGCGGACCGACAGCTCCCGGGCGCCCTCCCCCTTCTTGGCGCTCACCGTCCGTTCCGCCGGCGCCAGACGCCGTCCTCGCGCATCAGCTTCATCAGGATCCCTTCCCTCAGGCCGCGATCGGCGATCCTGAGCCGGGGCGAGGGAAAGGCCCGCCGGATGGCTTCTAGGATCGCGCAGCCCGCCAGCACGAGATCGGCACGATCACGGCCGATGCAAGGGTTGGCGGCGCGGTCCTCGAAGCCGGTGTCGAGCAGGTCGTCGATTACGTCGGTGATCTCGTCGTCGAGCATCCACAGGCCGTCGACCCGCCGGCGGTCGTAGCGGGGCAGGCGCAGATGGATGCCGCCCACCGTCGTGACGGTGCCGGACGTGCCCAGGAGGTGGAAGCCCGCCGCCTGCGGGGCGCGGGCGGCGGCGAGCGCGAAGGGGCTGAGCAGGCCCGCCACCTCCTCGACCATCACCTCGAAGGCCGCGCGCGAAACGTCGAGCCCGCCATGGCGCTCGGCCAGGGTCACGACCCCCACGGGCAGCGAGTCCCAGGCGCGGATGCGCCGCGTCGGATCGGCGAGCGGGCTCGCGGCCTGGCCGTCGAGCCAAGCGATCTCGGTTGAGCCGCCGCCGATGTCGAAGATGATCACCGAATGGGCGTCCGGGTCCGCGAGCGCGGCGCATCCCGTGACCGCGAGATAGGCTTCGGTCCGGCGGTCGACGATCTCGAGATCCATGCCGAGATCGTCGTGGACGCGGCGGACGAAGGCCTCCCCGTTCTCGGCCATCCGGCAGGCCTCGGTCGCGACGAGGCGCGCCCGGCGCACCCCGCGGGCCGCCATCTTGTCCTTGCAGATCCGCAGCGCTTCCACGGTGCGGTCGATCGCCTGGGGCGAAAGCCGGGAGCTGGTGCCGAGCCCCTCCCCGAGCCGGACGATGCGGGAGAACGCGTCGACCACGCGAAAGCTGCGATGCGACGGCTCCGCGATGAGGAGCCGGCAATTGTTGGTGCCAAGGTCGAGCGCCGCGTAGGCGTCGCGCCGCGCCTGCGCCCGCCGCGGTGCCTCGACCTCTCCCCCGCTTCGCTCGAGGCCCTGCGGGACGACGTCTTCCTTGAGGTGCAAGGCCATGTTCCTCGATGACGCGATCGATCGGACCGCGCCGTGCCACTTCCGCGGAGATTAACAAGGCCGCGACACGGCTGCCAAGCCTTGGCTGCGCTGGAGCGATCAAGGGCGCCGGAGTCGGCTCAGGCGGCCTTGCTTTCCTGAAGCTGCGCCCGGCCGATCGGCCGGAGCAGGCCCTTGACCTGGACGTAGGTGCGCGGTCGGTTGATCACCTCGTCGAGGCGGGACCACAGGATCTTGGGCGAGAAGGGCTTGGCGATGATCTCGTTGACCCCCAGCGACATCGCCCGGTCGACCACGTAGCGGCGCGGCTTCGAGACCATCAGGATCATGGGGACGGAGGGCGCGGGCGAGGTGGTGGGGGTGCGGGTGAGGCGGATGAACTCCTCGCCGGAGAGGATCGCGAGGTCCCAGTCCAGGATCACGAGGTCGGGCTTGCTCTCGGCGAGCACGCCCAGGGCCTCCGCCCCGTCCGGTGCCTCGAGCACGCGCTTGATGCCGACGCGCGTGAGCATGTCGCGCAGGATGCGGCGCATGTAGAGGCTCTCGTCGACGACGAGGGCCGACAGGTCGGGAAATGTCGGGGTGGCGATCATCGCGGGGGAAGGTCTGCCGGCATGGCCGAGAGCATCCCCCGGGGCGGTTACGCTTTCCTGTCCGCGCCGCCTTGCCCGCCTGACATGGTTAACGATCCGCGAAGATCGGCGGCGACACAGCGCGCCAGCGTCATCGTGGCCGCCTCGATCATGCCCGGTTCGGAGGGGTCATGGAGCAGGCGACGCAGGTCGGCGAGTGAGCCGGGACTCAGGCGGTGGCGCGCAGCTCGCGACGGGCATGGGCACGGCGCCGGGCGGCGGAGCGCACCTCCGCGGCCGACGCGGCGGCCCGCATGGCGGAGGCGCCCAGGGGAAGCCGCTTGGGATGGCCGAGGACGGAACGCAGCGTGTCGAGGCCCTGGGGGTCGGTGTCGAGCGCGATGGCGCTGAAATCCGTCACGGCGTGTCCCTTCCTCCGGACCGGCTCCGTCGTCCGATCTCAGGAGGACAACAGCGCCGGAACCTCGATGTTCCTCGCAAGGTCACATCGTTTAAGAATTCGTGAAGTGCGCGGACGCACCCGCCCGCCCCCTCGGGCAAGCCTGGCACGGGATGGCGCAGCGAGCGGCGCCGTCCTATGTGCTCTGGCTGGAACAGGTCGGCGGCAAAGCTGGTTGCCGCTGGGCGAGGCGCGGTCGACGGGTAGGTGAGACGTGAGCGGAACGGGACCGGCGGCGAAGGAGCACGAGATCGCGGCGCAGCCGGCCCGGCGACGGGCTCTGATCATCGTCAACGGCAAGAGCCGGCGGGGCGCCGAGCTCGCCGACTCTGTCGAGGAGCTGCTCGGCTCCCGCGGTCTCGAGCCGCGCGTGGAGGACTGCTCCGAGGCGGGCGGCCTCTCCCCCCTCATCCGGCGTTATGCCGACCGGGTCGACGTTGTGGTGGTGGGCGGCGGCGACGGGACCATGAACGCCGCCGCTCCCGCCCTGATCGAGACGCGGCTGCCGCTAGGGATCCTGCCGCTCGGCACCGGCAACGACCTTGCCCGGACCCTCGGCCTGCCCCTCGACATGCCGGGCGCAGCGGACGTCATCGCCGCGGGGCACGAGACCCAGGTCGATGTCGGCGAGGTGAACGAGCATCCCTTCTTCAACGTGGCGAGCATCGGGCTCTCGGCGGACCTCGCCCTGTCGCTCACCCGCGACCTGAAGCGCCGCTGGGGCCGCTTCGGCTATGCCATCGCGGCCATGAAGGTCCTGTCCCGGGCCAAGCCCTTCCGCGCCACGATCCGCAGCGCCGAGGAGCGCACCCGGGTCATGACCCTGCAGGTCGCGGTCGGCAACGGCCGCTTCTACGGCGGCGGCAACATCATCCGGTCCGACGCCACCATCGACGACAACAACCTCGATCTCTACAGCCTCGAGATGACCCGGGCC
The DNA here is from genome assembly GCA_035628475.1 of Salinarimonas sp. GTDB lineage: Bacteria > Pseudomonadota > Alphaproteobacteria > Rhizobiales > Beijerinckiaceae > Salinarimonas_A. The sequence continues at coordinate 3,103 of DASPJU010000575.1, forward strand.
TGGAAGCTCGCCCTCATGGCCCGCAGCTTCCGCGCGGGCGAGCACGGGGCTTGGCGCGAGGTGCGCGCGATACGCTCGGAGGAGTTCGACGTCTTCACCCGGCGCCCCATGCCCGTGAACGCCGACGGCGAGATCATCACCACGACGCCGGCGCATTTCCGGGTGCTGCCCAAGGCGGTGCGGGTGCTCGTGCCCCGGTCCGGAGCCCCGACGCCGTGAACGCCTCGCCGCCCCCGCCCACCGGCGCCTCGTCCCGCCGGGAGATCGGCTCGCTCGTGGCGCTCGCCCTCGCGGCGGCCGCGATCCTCGTCTTCCTCCTGCTCGTCGACGCCGTGCGCGACGCCCGCGAGATCCGTCTCGACCGGGCGATCCTGCTGGCGCTGCGCAATCCCGCCGACCTGTCGGACCCGATCGGGCCGGAATGGTTCGAGGAGGTGGCGCGGGACGTGACGGCGCTGGGCGGCTTCACGATCCTCACCCTGCTGACCCTCGCGGTCGCGGCCTTCCTCGCCATGACCCGGCTCACCCATGCGGCGGTGCTCGTGCTCGCGGCCGTGGGCGGGGGCACGGTGATCTCGACCGTGCTCAAGCACCTCTTCGACCGCGCCCGCCCCGACCTCGTGCCCCACGCCACCGAGGTCTTCACGGCAAGCTTCCCCTCGGGCCACGCCATGATGTCGGCCGTGACCTACCTGACGCTGGCCGCCCTGGTGTCCCGCGTCGAGCGCGGGAGGCGCATTCGCGTCTTCGCGCTCGTGCTGGGCATCGGCCTGACCCTGCTGGTCGGCGCGAGCCGGGTCTATCTGGGGGTCCACTGGCCTTCCGACGTGCTCGCCGGCTGGTGCGTCGGCGCGAGCTGGGCGCTGCTATGCTGGCTCGCGGCGCGGCGCCTGCAGCGCGGCGGCCACGTCGAGCGGGTCGGGCCTCACGGCCTGCCCGACACCGCCCCGTCGGCCGAGGTCACGACCGCGTCGCCGTCGCGCCCGCGCAGCAGGTGATAGAGGAGGATGGCGCCGAAGGTCGCGGTACCGATGCCGTCCAGGGTGAAGCCGCCGATCGTGAGCTTGAAGTTGCCCGCGCCCAGGACCAGCGCGACCGCGACCGTGATGAGGTTGCGCGGCTGCGAGAAGTCGACGCGGTTCTCGACCCAGATCCGGCCCGCGGTCGCGGCGATGAGCCCGAACACCACGACCGCGATGCCGCCCAGAACCGGGGCGGGGATCGTCTGGATGAGCGCGCCAAACTTGGGCGACAGGCCGAGCCCGATCGCGAAGAGCGCCGCGAAGACGAAGAGCAGGGTCGAGTAGACCCGGGTCACCGCCATCACGCCCATGTTCTCGGCATAGGTCGTCATGCCGGTGCCGCCGCCTGCACCCGACAGCATGGTCGCTATGCCGTCGCCCACGAAGGCGCGCCCCAGGTGGGGGTCGAGGTTGCGCCCTGTCATGGCGCCGATCGCCTTCACGTGGCCGAGGTTCTCCGCCACCAGGATGAGCGCCACGGGCGCGATGAGGGCGATGGCGCCGGCCGAGAAGACCGGCGCCTGGAAGCTCGGGAGCCCGAACCAGGGCGCAGCGGCCACGCCCGAGAAGTCGATCGGCTTGCCGAGCCCCAGGCCGTTGGCGCAGACGAGGTAGAGCAGGTAGCCCGCCACCGCGCCGAGCAGCACCGGCAGGCGGCGCAGCGTGCCGGGGGCGTAGACCGCCACGACCCCGACCGCCACGATGGTGGCGACCGCGATCCAGCGGAAGAAGTCGTCGCCCGCCGCCTCGGGCGCCGTGAGCTGGAGCCCCGAGGCGCTCGACACGGCGACGCGGGCGAGCACGAGGCCGATGGCCGCCACCACCGCGCCCGTCACCACGGGCGGCATCAGCCGCTCGATCCAGCGGTGGCCCGCCACCATGACGGCGACGCCGATGAGCGTGTAGAGCGCGCCCGCCGCGATGATGCCGCCCAGCGCCACGCCGATATTCGTGTTGGGGCCGGCGCCCGCATAGCCCGTGGCGACGATCACGGGGCCGATGAAGGCGAAGCTCGAGCCCAGATAGCTGGGGATGCGCCCGCCCACCACGACGAAGAACAGGAGTGTCGCGATCCCGGAGAACAGGAGCGAGACGTTCGGGTCGAAGCCCATGATGATGGGCGCGAGCACCGTGGCGCCGAACATCGCGAAGACGTGCTGGATGCCCAGCACCACGGTCTGGCCCGTGGGCAGCCGCTCGTCGGGGAGGATGACACCTTCGGTCTTGAGCGTCCAACGCGGAAAGAGACCGGCCATCGACGAAACCTCCGAAACGCACGCGGACGGGCTGCCCTGCCCGCACCGCGCACCTTAGAGGCTTCGAATCACATCCCGCTAGCGGGGTTTACGGCTCATCCACCACTTCGCGGCCGCACGGCCTGGAAGATTCGGCTCGCGCCCGACCGGTCGAAGGCGATCACGTCGTAGGGCTCGGGGTCGGGCCCCTCCATGCCCGGCGATCCCATCGGCATCCCGGGCACCGCGAGGCCGATGACGCTGGGGCGCTCGCGCAGGAGGCGCTCGACCACGTCGGCCGGCACGTGCCCCTCGAGGACGAAGCCGTCCACGAAGGCCGTGTGGCAGGAGCGCAGCGCGTCCGGCACCCCGGCCCGCGCCTTCACGGCCTCCATGTCGGCGGTCGGTGTCTCCGTGACCGCGAAGCCCGCCCGGCGCAGATGGGCCGCCCAGGCCCCGCAGCAGCCGCATTGCGGGTCCTTGTGGACCGTCACTGCGGGGGCGGCGCGGACCGGGCCCGCGAGGGCAGCGGCCGAGAGGCCCAGGGCGACGGCGCGGCGGGTCGGCTTCATGGCGGATCTCCTCGCTTCGGGCATCAGATGGGGTCTGCGGGCGCGTCTTTCACCGGTGCGGCGAGCATGCGGGCCGAGACGAGCCCCAGACTCGCGATCAGGGCGGCCTCGATCAGCATGGTCGGCAGCCGCCCGATCGCGACCAGCACGGCGCCGGTGAGCACGGGGCCCAACGCCGCGCCGAGGAAGAACGAGCAGGCATGGAGCGCCACCGCCGAGGCCCGCGCGTCGGGAGCGAGCTCCGTGACGTTCACCTGGTAGGTGTTGTGCAGCATGTAGAAGCCGAGCCCGATGGCCAGCATGGCGACCGCATAGACCCGCCAGTCATGGGCGAGGCCGATCACCGTGAGGCCCGCGGCGCAGATCAGCCCGCCCAGGATCAGCATGCGCCGGGTGCCGAGCGATCTCAGCATCCAGGCGACCAGCGCCGAGAACACCAGCCCGCCGATCGCGAAGGCGCCGAGCGCCAGCCCTGCCTCGCGGGGTCCTCCCGTCCGCTCCGCGTCCATCAGGGCCGCCACGAAGGGAAAGATGCCGAAGACCGCGACGCCCTCGACGAAGACGAAGGCGAAGAGCGCCCGCGCCCGTTTTATGGCGAGAAGCCGCCGGTAGCGCTCCAGGGCGACCGCCAGGCTGAAAGGGGCCCGCGCGGCCGCCCTCGGCGGGCTGGCGACGAGGTTCGCGACGAACGCCCCCGCCACCAGGGCGGCACACAGGAGGAACACACCGCGCCAGCCGATCCCCTCGACGATCAGGCCCGCGACGGACGAACCCAGGAGCTGCCCCGTGATGACCGCGACGAGGAACCGGCTGATCGCCACCTGCCGGCTGGCGAGGGCCACCCGGTCGCCCAGGGTCGCAAGGGCCAGCGGGATGACCCCGCCCGCAGCCGCGCCCGAGACGACGCGCAGGGCAAACAGCGTCGTGGCGTCGGTGACGAACGCGGAGGCGACCAGCGAGAGCGTCAGGACCACGAGGCAGCCCCGCATCACGGGGAGCTTGCCGATCGAGTCCCCCACCGGCCCGAGCACGGGCTGGATCAGCGCGTAGGGCAGCGAGAAGGCGGTGGCGAGCAGCGCGATGGTCTTGGCCTGACTGCCCAGGTCCGTGGCGATGACCGCCACCATCGGATCAGCCGAGCGACCCGCGAAGGTGCTGGCGAAGCCCGCGGCGGCGAGGACGAGGATGACGCGCCGAATCTCGGCGGCCTGCTGATCGGGTGCGGACATCGTCCGCCACGCTAGCCGCACGGGCTCCGGGACGCGAGGGTACCGGGCCCGCG
>DASPJU010000576.1:0-6403 GCA_035628475.1 Salinarimonas sp.
CGAAGCGCTCGGCATACATGACATCGGCGCCCTTATCGATCATGGCGAAGGCGGCTTCCTTGGCCTTCGGGGGATCGTACCAGGAATTGATGAAGGTCACGAGGAACCGGACGTTCGGGTTCACGGCCCGGGCGCCGTCCATGAAGGCGTGCATCAGCCGGTTGACTTCGGGGATGGCGTAGCCGCCCACCATGCCGATGAGGTTCGACTTCGTGGCCTTGCCGGCCACCATGCCCGTGAGATAGGCGGGCTCCTGGATCCAGTTGTCGAACACCGCCATGTTGGGCTTGGCCGGGCCGAACGAGGAGCCCATCAGGTAGGCGACCTTCGGGTAGTTCGAGGCCACGCGGCGCGCCGCGCGCTCCACGCCGAAGATCTCGCCGACCACGAGGTCGGAGCCTTCTTCCGAGTACTGGCGCATGATGCGCTCGTAGTCGTTGTTGGCGACGTTCTCGGAGAACTTGTAGGTCACGTCGCCCCGGGCCTGCGCGGCGTTGAGCGCCTTGTGGATCCGCGACACCCATTGCTGCTCGACGGGCACCGTGTAGATCGCCGCCACCTTGATCGGTTTGGGCTTGCCCTGGGCGAAGGCGCCCGCGGGCAGGAGCGCGGTGCCCACGGCCCCGAGGCCCAGCCCCATGAACGATCGACGATTGAACCCCACGCCTGACATGACGACCTCGTCCTTCTTGATTGGCCCATCACTCTAGGCAGGAAACATGCCGGCGCGAAAGGCGGGCCTGTGGATGATGCGCCGATGCGGCGCGCCTCCGGCTAGACCGTGAGGTGCCGCCGCACGCTCGCCTCGTCGAGGGCGTCCTTCTCGCCCGCGACGACCACCTCGCCCCGGTCCATGACGCAGATCCGATCGGCGAGCTCGCGGGCGAAGTCGTAGTACTGCTCGACCAGCACGATCGCCATGTCGCCGCGCTGGCGCAGATACACGATCGCGCGGCCGATGTCCTTGATGATGGAGGGCTGGATGCCCTCGGTCGGCTCGTCCAGGACGAGGAGCTTCGGGCGCATCACGAGGGCGCGGGCGATCGCCAGCTGCTGCTGCTGCCCGCCCGAGAGATCGCCGCCGCGCCGGCGCAGCATGCCCGACAGCACGGGAAAGAGCGAGAACACGTCCTCCGGGATCGAGCGCTCGGACCGCCTGAGGGCCGAGAAGCCGGTGCGCAGGTTCTCCTCGACGGTGAGCAGGGGGAAGATCTCGCGTCCCTGCGGCACGAAGGCGATGCCGCGGCGGGCCCGCTCGGCCGGGGAGGCCCCGGCCAGGTCCGCCCCGTCCCACAGGACCCGGCCGCGGCTCACCCGGTGCTGGCCGACGATGGCGCGCATGAGCGAGGTCTTGCCGACCCCGTTGCGGCCCATCACGCAAGTGATGCGCCCGGGCTCCGCCCGCAGCGACACGCCGCGCAGGGCCTGGGCCGCGCCGTAATGGAGGTCGATCGATTCGACGGCGAGCATGGTCAGCGCCCCAGATAGACGTCGACGACCCGCTCGTCGGCGCTCACGGCCTCGAGGTCGCCCTCGGCCAACACCGAACCCTCGTGCAGGACCGTCACCTTGACCCCCAGCGAGCGGACGAAGTGCATGTCGTGCTCCACCACGATCACGGAATGGGTCTCGTTGATGCGGCGCAGCAGGTCGGCGGTCTCCGCGGTCTCGGCGTCGGTCATGCCGGCCACGGGCTCGTCGACGAGGAGGAGGGCGGGATCCTGGGCCAGCAGCATCCCGATCTCCAGCCATTGCCGCTGGCCGTGGCTGAGCGCTCCGGCCCGCTCGCGGCGGCGCTCGGCGAGGCGCACGGTGTCGAGGATTTCGTGGATGCGCGCGGCTTCCGCCCCCGATCGCCGATGGCGCAGGGTCGCGAGGACGCCGCGAGGCGCCTTGAGCGCGAGGCGCAGGTTGTCCTCCACCGTGTGCTGGTCGAACATCGTGGGCTTCTGGAACTTGCGGCCGATGCCGAGCTCCGCGATGGCCCCCTCGTCGAGGCGGGTGAGGTCGTGCCGGCCCGCGAAATAGACGTCGCCCCGGTCGGGGCGGGTCTTGCCGGTGATCACGTCCATCATCGTGGTCTTGCCCGCGCCGTTGGGGCCGATGATGGCGCGCATCTCGCCGGGCTCGAGCACCAGCGAGAGATTGTCGAGCGCCCGGAAGCCGTCGAAGGAGACGCCGACGCCGTCGAGATAGAGCAGCGCCGAGGTGAGGGGGGGTGAGGGCATCGGCTCACTCCGCAGGCAGGCGCGCCGGCGCCGGCGCAGGGATCCGCGGTCGGCCGGGCCGCAGCCGTGCCGCCAGGCCGAGCAGGCCCTTGGGCAGCGCGACCGTGGCCACGATGAACAGGGTGCCCAGGGCGAAGAGCCAATATTCGGGCAGGGCTCCCGTGAACCAGCTCTTGGCCGCGCTGACCAGCACCGCCCCGATCGCGCCGCCCACGAGCGTGCCGCGCCCGCCGACCGCCACCCAGATCACCGCCTCGATGGAGTTCGCCGGCGAGAACTCGGACGGGTTGATGATCCCGACCTGCGGGACATAGAGCGCTCCCGCCAGCCCCGCCATGGCGGCCGAAAGGGTGAACACGAACAGCTTGTAGCGCTCGACCCGGTAGCCCAGGAACCGCACCCGCGATTCCGCGTCCCGGATCGCGACCAGCACGAGGCCCAGCTTCGAGGTCACGACCGCGCGCGCCAGCAGCAGGCCCCCCGCGAGCGCCAGGGCCGAGAGGGCGAAGAGGGTCGCGCGCATCCCGGCGCTCTGGACCGGGAAGCCGAGGATGTCCTTGAAGTCGGTGAGCCCGTTGTTTCCTCCGAAGCCGAAGTCGTTGCGGAAGAAGGCGAGCATCAGGGCATAGGTCATTGCTTGCGTGATGATCGAGAGATAGACCCCCGTGACCCGCGAGCGGAAGGCGAACCAGCCTAAGGCGAAGGCGAGCAGCGCCGGTGCCAGCAGCGCCATGGCGAGGGCATAGGGCAGGAGGTCGAACCCCCACCAGGAGATCGGCAGCTCGCGCCAGTTCAGGAAGACCATGAAGTCGGGCAGGACCGGATTGCCGTAGACCCCGCGCGGGCCGATCTGGCGCATGAGGTACATCCCCATGGCGTAGCCCCCCAGGGCGAAGAAGGCGCCGTGGCCGAGCGACAGGATCCCGCAATAGCCCCAGACGAGGTCGAGGGAGACCGCGAGCAGCGCGTAGGTGAGCCACTTGCCGACCAGCACGACCACATGGGTCGGGACGTGGAGGGCGGAGCCCGGCGGCACCAGGAGGTTCAGGGCGGGCACCAGGGCCGCGAGGCCGACGAGCAGGGCCGCCGCGGCCAGGACGACGCCGCCGAAGCGGGCGTGGAGCGCGCGGGCGATCATGCCTCCACCGCCCGGCCCTTCAGGGCGAAGAGGCCGCGCGGGCGCTTCTGGATGAAGAGGATGATGAAGACGAGCACCAGGATCTTGCCCAGCACCGCGCCGGCGACGGGCTCGAGGATCTTGTTGGCGGCGCCCAGCGTCAGCGCCGCGACGAGCGTGCCCCACAGGCTGCCCACCCCGCCGAACACCACCACCATGAAGGAGTCGATGATGTAGCTCTGGCCCAGATTGGGGGAGACGTTGTCGATTTGCGAGAGCGCGACGCCGGCCACCCCCGCGATGCCGGAGCCGAGCCCGAAGGTGAGGGCGTCGATCCGGGCGGTGCGGATGCCCATGGAGGCGGCCATGCGCCGGTTCTGCACCACGGCGCGCATGCGCAGGCCGAAGGGCGTGAAGCGCAGGGTCACCAGGAGCGCCACGAAGACCGAGAGCGCGAAGGCGATGATCCAGAGCCGGTTCCAGGTCAGCGCCAGGCCCATGACCTCGACCGAGCCCGACATGAAGGACGGGTTGCCGACCTCCCGGTTCGTCGGCCCGAAGATCGTGCGCACCGCCTGCTGCAGGATGAGCGAGACGCCCCAGGTGGCGAGCAGGGTCTCCAGAGGGCGGCCGTAGAGGACGCGGATGACGCCCCGCTCGATCACGACCCCGATCGCGCCCGCGACCAGGAAGGCCAGCGGCAGCGCGATCGCGAGCGAGACGTCGAACAGGTGCGGCGCGTGCAGGCGAATCGCCTCCTGGACCACGAAGGTCGTGTAGGCGCCGATCATCACCATCTCGCCATGGGCCATGTTGATCACGCCCATGACGCCGAAGGTGATGGCGAGCCCGATGGCGGCGAGCAGAAGCACCGAGCCGAGGGAGAGGCCATAGACCAGGTTCTGCGCCATGCCGACGAGCGCCAGCCGGTGCTCGATGGCCCGGATCGCGCCCCCGACCTCCGCCTTGAGGCGCTCGGGCGGGTTCGCGTCCGCCACGGCGCGCAGGATACCCTGCGCCTCACGGTCGCCGCGCTCGGCGAGCACGCTGACCGCGGCAATGCGGTCGAGCTCGGGCGCGTCCGCGGCGCCCACCGCGATGGCGGCCTGCGCCTCCAGCAGCGCCCGGCGCACGCGCGGGTCGGTCTCGCGCTCCAGCGCCGCGCGCACGAGGGACAGCGACGCGCCCTGCCGGGTGCGAAAGAGCGCCCGCGCGGCCTCGAGACGCCGCGCGGGGTCGGGGGCCAGCAGCGTGAGGTTGCCGAGCGCGGATTCGAGCGCGCGGCGGATCGCGTTGTTGATGCGCACGGGCCGGGCGGGGGCATCCGCCTGCGCCTCGCCGGTGAGCGCGAGGCGCCAGGTGCCGCCGGGCTCGCGCCAGACGATCGCCCGATCGGCCGTCCGCGCGAAGAGCCGGCCGTCGGCGAGCGCCTCGAGGACGGGCAGGGCGGTCGGATGCGTCGAGGCGCCGAGCGCCTCCACGGCCGCCTGCGTGTCGGGGAAGCGGTCCAGGGCGAAACGGGCGAGCGTTCCCGCAAGGTCAGACGCTTGCGCCCGCGCCGGCGTCGCGATGCCGAGCGCGAGAAGGGCAAGGAGGGCGATCAGGCGCGCGAGGGGCATGGATATCCGCTTCCCCCCTCTCCCGTATGGGAGAGGGGTCGGGGGTGAGGGGTCACGCCGGGAGGTTCGCGAGATCCATCTGGCGTCATGGTGGGGCTCGGCCCGACCATCGAGCCCGGGGACGATGATCGGAGAGCGACGCAGCCGACCTTCGGGCCGCGCCACCCTCACTCCCTCCCCCATCCGGGAGAGGGGAGTGCGCTCTCCTTACGACGAGCGGCCGCCGCACCTGCCGGTCTTCACGTTGAAGTTCCCGCAGGACATGGGCTTGCGCCAGTCGGCGATGAGGTCCTTCGACCCCTCGAGATGGTCCGACCACTCGTCGCCGACCACGAGGCCCGGCGTCTGCCAGACGACGGAGAACTGTCCGTCGCCCTGCACCTCGCCGATGAGGACGGGCTTCGTGATGTGGTGGTTGGGCATCATGGTGGAATAGCCGCCCGTCAGGTTCGGCACCGAGACGCCGATCATGGCGTCGATCACGGCCTCGGACTCCGTGGTGCCGGCCTTCTCGACCGCCTTGACCCACATGTTGAAGCCGATCACGTGGGCCTCCATGGGATCGTTCGTCACGCGCTTCGGGTTCTTGGTATAGGCCTTCCACTTGGCGATGAAGGCCTTGTTCTCGGGCGTGTCGACGCTCTGGAAATAGTTCCAGGCCGCGAGATGGCCGACGAGCGGCTTGGTGTCGATGCCCGCGAGCTCCTCCTCGCCGACAGAGAATGCGACGACGGGAATGTCCTTCGCCTGGACGCCCTGGTTGCCGAGCTCCTTGTAGAAGGGCACGTTGGCGTCGCCGTTGATGGTCGAGACCACTGCGGTCTTCTTGCCGGCCGAGCCGAACTTCTTCACGTCCGACACGATCGTCTGCCAGTCCGAATGGCCGAACGGCGTGTAGTTGATCATGATGTCCTCGGGCTTCACGCCCTTGGCCTTCAGGTAGGCCTCGAGGATCTTGTTGGTGGTGCGCGGATAGACGTAGTCGGTGCCCGCCAGCACCCAACGCTGCACGCCCTCGGTCTCCATCAGGTAGTCGACCGCCGGGATGGCCTGCTGGTTCGGGGCGGCGCCGGTGTAGAACACGTTCTTGGACGATTCCTCGCCCTCGTACTGCACGGGATAGAACAGGATCGAGTTCAGCTCCTCGAAGACGGGCAGCACGGACTTGCGCGACACCGAGGTCCAGCAGCCGAAGGTCGCCGCGACCTTGTTCTTCGTGATGAGCTCGCGCGCCTTCTCGGCAAAGAGCGGCCAGTTGGAGGCGGGGTCCACCACGACCGCCTCGAGCTTCTTGCCGAGGATGCCGCCCTTGGCGTTCTGCTCCTCGATCAGCATCAGCATGACGTCCTTGAGGGTCGTCTCGGAGATCGCCATCGTCCCCGAGAGCGAGTGCAGGATGCCGACCTTGATGGTGTCGGCGCCCTGGGCGAAGGCCGCCG
>DASPJU010000577.1:0-5938 GCA_035628475.1 Salinarimonas sp.
GCCTTCACGACCTCCCACAGCCAGTGCTGGAGCGTGGTGTTGGGCACCGAGCCGAGCGGCTGCGTGGCGAGCCGCGCTGGGGCTCCCGTGGCGGCGCGATAGCGCTTGAAGCTGTCCGCCTTCGGCACGCCGGGCTCGAAGAACCGGGCGAGCTTCCCGCCCGCCACGAAGACGTTCTCCTCGATGGCGGTCGCGGCCACGACCTTGACGTCGATGCCGCGGGCTCGCGCCACCCCGAGCGGCGCGACGCCCGCCACATAGATGTCCAGCGTGCCCGAGGCGAGGGCCTGGATCATGTTGGGACCCGACTCGAAGGTGGTGATGGCGGGGGCGAGCCCCGCTTCCTTGAGCCAGCCCTCGCGCTCGGCCACGAAGACCGGCGCCGTGGCGAGGATCGGGATGACGCCGACGCGGGCGGGCACCGGGGCGAGCGCTTGCGCGCGGACGAACGAGGGTGTCGACAGGGCGGCGAGGCTCCCGGCGAGGACGGAGCGGCGGGTGAGGGTCATGGCAGCGGATCCGGACGAGATGCGTTCGGGCCGGAGATAGAAAGCCTTTCTCCTGCGGCGCAAGAAGCCGGGAGAAATAGCAAGGCAGATGTCGTTCCCGCCGGCTCGGCGACTGATTTCTTCTCTCTCCCCGCACGAGAAGAGAACGCCCCTCCCCGCCTGGAACGCCGTGGCGTCACCCCTGGCCGCCGTAGCGGAGGTCGTCGCGGTCGCGGCGTTTGCGTGCGGGCGAAAATCTTTCTATGCGGGCGGCGCTCAGAGCCGCCCCGGGGCGGCCGTTCCCCCGACGGACGCCATGGACCGCATCGACCGCAAGATCCTCGCGCTCCTGCAGGAGAACGCCGACATCGGCCTCGCCGAGCTCTCCGACCGGGTGGGGCTGTCGCAGACGCCGTGCTGGAAGCGCGTGCAGAAGCTCCAGAACGGCGGCGTCATCCTCAAGCGCGTCGCCCTCGTGTCGCCGGAGCGCCTGGGACTTGGCCTCACGGTCTTCGTCTCGGTCGAGACGGCGGATCATTCGGCGGCTTGGCTGGAGGGCTTCGCGGATGGCGTCTCACGGATGCCGGAGGTCATGGAGCTCTACCGGATGGCGGGCGACGTCGACTACATGCTGCGGGTGGTCGTGGCCGACATGGCGGCCTACGACGCCTTCTACAAGCGCCTGATCGGCCGCTTCCCCCTCAAGAACGTGACCTCGCGCTTCGCCATGGAGCGCATCAAGTCCACCACCGCCCTGCCGATCCCGCCGGAGCCGGGCGAGGCGTGAGCCCGCTCAGCGCTCGATCCGCCGGGAGCTCCCGGGCGCGCTGATCTCGTCATCCGGCTGGGACTGGTGCTTGAGGGGCGACAGGCCCCGGAAGGTGAAGAGCGTGAATGCGGCGATCACCGCCGCGACGTCGTAGACCCCCAGGCCCACCGCGATGCCGATGGCCCCCGTCACCCAGAGGCCGGCCGCCGTCGCGGTGCCCTGGACCGCCCCGCCCTGCTTGATGATCGCGCCGCCGCCGATGAAGCCGATCCCCGTGATCAGGCCCTCGATGATGCGCGCCTGGGCCTCGGGCGAACCTACCGTGAGGTGCTCCGTGGCCTGGATGAAGCCGCAGCTCGCGACCGCCACGAGGGGGAAGGTGCGAAGCCCCGCGCTGCGCTCCTCGCGCTCGCGGTCCCAGCCGATCGGGAAGGCGAGCGCATAGGCGATGGCCAGCGCCGTGACGTGCGCGAGGACCGGGGAGTTCCACATCCATGCGAGATCGACCATGAGCGCTCCGTCGCCGCCGTGAACCACGGCGTCAACGAGCCGGCTCAGCATCTGTTTCAGCGGCTCACGTCCTCCAGCGGAATCACGTCGACGGCGACCCGCACCGCCTGCGCCCCCCCGCCCACGATCACCCCGTCGATGGGCGACACGTCGGCGTAGTCGCGCCCGCGCGCGAGCTCGACATGGTCGTTCTCGACGATCACGCCGTTGGTCGGGTCGAGGCCCACCCAGCCCGGCGCCTCGCCGCACCAGGCCAGCACCCAGGCATGGGTCGCGTCGGCGCCCTGGAGCCGCGGCCGACCGGGAGGCGGAACGGTGCGGAGATAGCCGCTCACGTAAGCCGCCGGCAGCCCCAGCCCCCGCAGCCCCGCGATCATCACATGCGCGAAGTCCTGGCACACGCCCCGGCGGCGGCGGAACGCCTCTGCGGGCGGGGTCGCGACGTCGGTGGCCCCGGGGGCGAAGGCGAAGTCGGCACGGATGCGGCGCATGAGGTCGAGGGCTCCCTCGAGCGACGAGCGCTCCGCCGGGAAGGAGCGTGCCGCATAGGCCGAGATGGCCGGATCGAGGGCCACGCGCCGGCTCGCGAAAAGGTATTGAGCGGGCGAGCGCGGACCGAGGGACGTCGACGCGAAGGCCGCGTCGCGGACCGTTTCCCAGGGCGGCGCGGCGGCGTCGGCGGGCGGGGCGGCGCGTGACACGGCCACCCGGGAGCGCGCCTCGATCCGCAGCTCCGCGTGCGGCGCCTCGATCGTGACGAAGGCCGCTCCGCCGCCCCCGAAGCCCGCGCGGCGCACCATTCCCGAGGGGGCGGGCTGGATCGCGAGACCGTGCTCGATCACCCTCTGCCCGTCGCCCTCGACGGGCGCGAGGCGCAGGGTGCAGCGCGCGGACCCCACGGGGCTCGCGTAGCGGTAGGTGGTGACGTGGCGGATGTCGTAGATCACGCGAGGCCCGCGAGCTTTTCCGGGCGCGCCGCGTCGGGCCCGTGCGGGAAGTAGCGCCGGGCGACCGCATCGGCGAGCGCCATGAAGCGCTGCTCGAGGGCGAGCATCAGGCGCGCGTAGATCTCGTCGGCGTCGCGGGTCGCGAGATCGGTGGCGAGGGCCGCGGCGAGGCGCCTGGGGCGCTCCAGGACGCCGTCCTCGCGCAGGGCCGGCAGGCCGGCCAGATGCCGCTCGACGGCCGCGGCCTGGAAGGCGACGGAGCGCGGATTGTAGGGGTCGAGCACCACGAGGTCGATCACCGGCGGGCCCGAGAGGCCGGCGAGGTAGCGCGAGCGGTAGGTGATCCCCGAATCGGTCAGCTCCAGGAGCGCGTCGAGATCGTCCGCCGCCGCCTCTCCGGCGGCGAGCGTGCGGGCGACGCGCAGCGTGTTGATGCCGCGCTCGACGCGCCGGCCCATGTCGGCGAAGTGCCAGCCGGCGGCGCGGTTCATGTTCTCCTGCGACAGCCCCGAAAGGGCCGCGACGATCTCCAGGGCGCGCTCCGTGCGCTCGGCCAGCACGGCACGATCGGGCTGGTCCTCCTCGCCCGCGTCGAGCCCCGCGCGAAGCGCCACGACGAGGCCGAACGTGTCGGGCGAGAGGCGCTCGCGCAGGGTCGAGGCGACGCGCCCGACCTCGCCCGCGAGCGACAGGGCCGAGCCGTGTGCCTGGCGCGACGACACGGCGCGCAGGAGTATCGCGGCCGCGGGCTCGGCGGGCGCCGCGCCCCAGGCGACGAGCAGCCCGCGCAGGCTCCGCACGGTGCGGACCTCGCCCGACCCGCTCTCGGCGCGGCTGGCGCTCAGCGCGCGCACCACCCGCAGGGTCGCCTCGGCCCGCTCCAGGTAGCGGCCGAGCCAGAACAGGTTGTCGGCGGTCCGGCTCGGCAGATGGCCGGCGATGCGGCGGATCGGCACGCGCCCGGCGGGCGGCAGCAGGGTGGCGGCGGCGACCGGCCCACGTCCCGTCACCCAGACGTCTGCCGAGCGCGCGCCCTGCCCCATCGAGACCGCTCGGGCGTCCGGCGCGCCGGCGATGCGGCAGAAGCCGCCGGGCATGACCTGCCAGCCGTCGGGCGTGCGGGCCGCGAAGACGCGCAGCACGAAGGGCCGAGGCACGAGCCGCCCCTCCTCCCAAACCGGCGTCGTCGAGAGCCGTACCACCTCCTGGCCGACATAATCGATCCCGCGCGCCGCGATGGCCTCGCGCAGGGCCCGCCGCTCGGTCGCGCCGAGATCGGCTCCCAGCACGCTCGCGCGGCCGGGAAATCCGGGCACGGTCTCGCCGTGGGCGGCGCGGATCGCGAGGTGGTCGAGGCGTTCCAGCACCTCGCCGCGCTCGCGGGGCTGGCCGCACCACCAGGTCGCGATGTTGGGAATGAGGAGGTCGCGCCCGGTGAGGCGCCGGCACAGGGCGGGCAGGAAGCTCATCAGCGCGGGCGCCTCGAGCACGCCGGCGCCCGGCATGTTGGCCACCGCCACGCGCCCCTCGCGCAGGGCCTGGACGAGGCCTGGCACGCCGAGCCGCGACGCCGCGTTGAGCTCGAGCGGGTCGACGAAGTCGGAATCGAGGCGCCGCCAGAGCACGTCGACCCGCTTGAGCCCCGCGATGGTGCGCACCTGGACGGCCCCGTCGCGGACGATCAGGTCGTCGCCCTCGACCAGGAGGAAGCCGAGATAGCGGGCGAGGAAGGCCTGCTCCGAATAGGTCTCGGAATACAGACCAGGTGTGAGGAGCCCGATGCGCGGCTCGGCGCGCCCGGCGAGCCCCTTCAGCCCGTCGCGCAGGGCCGCGAAGAAGGAGGCAAGGCGCTCGACATGCAGCGCCTCGAAGCTGTTGGGATAGGCGCGCCCCAGCACGAGGCGGTTCTGCAGCGCGTAGCCCGCCCCCGAGGGCGCCTGGGCGCGGTCGCCGATCACCCACCAGCGCCCGTCGGGCCCGCGCCCGAGATCGGCGGCATAGATGGGCAGGTAGCGCCCGCCGGGGGGCGCCACGCCGACGAGCGGGCGCAGGAAATCGGGGCTGCCCGCGATCGCCGCCGCCGGCAGGGTGCCCTCCGCGCAGAGCCGGCCCTCGCCGTAGAGATCGGCGAGCAGCGCCTCCATGAGCTCGGCGCGCTGCTCGATGCCCGCCGCGATGGCGCGCCATTCCTCGGGGGACACGATCACGGGCAGCGGGCTGAGCGACCATTGGCGCTCGCGCTCGTCGCCCGGCGAGCGATAGGACATGCCCATGTCGCGGACCTGGCGGCTCGCGACCGAGAAGCGGGCCTCCAGCTCGGCGGGCGCCAGGCCCGCGAGCCCGCGCAGGAGCGGCAGCCAGGCCGGGCGCGGCCGGCCGTCGGCGCCGATCAGCTCGTCGGGCACGCCCGGGAGCGGCGCGTAAGACGCCAGCAGCGCGTCGAGCGCCGTGGTGGACGCCTGCGCCAAGGCAGCCGCCCTAGACGGCATGGCGCGTCCTGAGGTCGAGGGTCAGGGGGAACTCGGGGGAGGGCTCCTCCCGGGGCACCCGCACTCGACCGGGCGTGTGGCCGTGGTCCTGGAATCGCGCGAGGCGGCGGGCCTCCGCCTCGTAGGAGTTCACGGGGAAGGTGTCGTAGTTGCGCCCGCCCGGATGGGCCACGTGATAGACGCAGCCCCCGAGCGAGCGCTCGCTCCAGGTGTCGACGATGTCGAAGGTGAGCGGAGCGTGGACCGGGATGGTCGGGTGCAGGGCCGAGGCCGGCTGCCAGGCCTTGAAGCGCACGCCCGCCACCGCCTCGCCGGCCCGTCCGGTCGGCGTCATCGGCAGGCGACGGCCGTTGCAGGTGATCATGTGCCGCCCCTCGACGAAGCCCGCCGCGCGGACCTGCAGGCGCTCCAACGAGGCGTCGACGAAGCGCACGGTGCCGCCGGCGGTCCCCTCCTCGCCCAGCACGTGCCAGGGCTCCAGCGCCTGGCGCAGCTCCAGCTCGATGCCCGCCCGCTCGACCCGGCCGAGCACCGGATAGCGGAACTCCCGGTGAGCCTCGAACCATTCCGGCTCGAAGGGATAGCCCGCCCGCCCCAGGTCCCCCAGCACGGCCAGGAGGTCCTCCCAGAGGAAATGCGGGAGCATGAAGCGGTCGTGCAGGGCCGTGCCCCAGCGGACAAAGCGCCCCTCCTGCGGCTCGCGCCAGAACATGGCGACCAGCGCCCGCAACAGGA
>DASPJU010000578.1:0-16998 GCA_035628475.1 Salinarimonas sp.
AGACGCCCTCCTTGTCTTCCTGCATGTCCTTGGAATAGGTCAGCGGCAGGCCCTTCATGACGACGAGGAGCCCGGTAAGCGCTCCGAAGATGCGCCCGGCCTTGCCGCGCACGAGCTCGGCCGCGTCCGGGTTGCGCTTCTGCGGCATGATCGAGGAGCCCGTCGTGAAGGCGTCCGACAGGCGCACGAAGCCGAACTGCGCCGAGGTCCACAGCACGACCTCCTCCGCGAAGCGGGAGAGGTGCACGGCGCAGATCGCCGCCGCCGAGAGGGTCTCCAGGGCGAAGTCGCGGTCGGAGACCGAATCGAGGGAGTTCGCGGTCGGGCGGTCGAAGCCGAGCAGGCCCGCGGTCAGGTCTCGGTCGATGGGAAAGGAGGTGCCGGCGAGCGCCGCCGCGCCCAAGGGGCACTCGTTGAGGCGCCGGCGCGCGTCGGCGAGCCGCCCGCGGTCGCGGGCGACCATCTCGACATAGGCCAGCAGATGGTGGCCGAAGGTGACGGGCTGGGCGGATTGCAGATGGGTGAAGCCCGGCATGACGGCGCCCGCGAAAGCCAGGGCCTTCTCGGCGAGCGCGAGCTGGAGGTCGGCGAGCTGGCCGTCGAGGCCGTCGATCGTGTCGCGCACCCACAGGCGCATGTCGGTCGCGACCTGGTCGTTGCGCGAGCGCGCCGTGTGGAGGCGCCCGGCGGCCGGGCCGACGAGGTCCTTAAGGCGCGATTCCACGTTCATGTGGATATCCTCCAGCGCCCGCGAGAACGTGAACGAGCCCGAGTCGATTTCGGCCTGCACGGCCTTGAGCCCGCCCTGGATCGCCTCCACATCCTCCGCCGACAGGATGCCCGTCTCTCCCAGCATCTGTGCATGCGCGAGGGAGCCGCGGATGTCCTGGCTCGCGAGGCGCTTGTCGAAATCGATGGAGGCGTTGATCTCCTCCATGATCGCGGCGGGCCCGCTCGCGTAGCGTCCGCCCCACATCCGGTTGCTCATCTGGTCCTCTCCGCCCCCATGCCCGACACGCCAGCCCGTTCCCGCCGGCCGCTCCTGATCGCCGCCGCCGTCCTCGGCGCCCTCGGCGTCGGCGCGCTCGCCCTATACGGGACGGGACCGGGATCCGGCAACGCCGTCGCGGCCGAATGCCGGGCCTCGCAGGAGGTGGCCCGACGCATCGCGCCCCTGGCGCGGGGCGACGTCGCGGCCCTGGGCGTCGTCCCGGCCCCTAAGCCGCCGCCGGAGGTCTCCTTCCTGGACCCCTCGGGCAAGCCCGTGACGCTCGCCGACTTCAAGGGCCGGGCCGTGCTCGTGAACCTGTGGGCCACCTGGTGCGCCCCCTGCCGCCACGAGATGCCGTCCCTGGACCGGCTCCAGGCCGAGCTCGGCGGGCCGGATTTCGAGGTGGTGGCGATCAACATCGACACCCGCAACCTCGAGCGGCCCAAGACCTGGCTGCAGGAGGCGGGCGTCGGCCGCCTCGCCTATTACGCCGACCCCCAGGCCCGGATCCTGCAGGTGCTCCAGAGATCCGGCCACGTGGTGGGCCTGCCCACCACGATCCTGGTCGACGCCGCGGGCTGCGAGCTGGGGACGCTGAAGGGCGCGGCCGACTGGAGCGGCCCCGACGCGCTGCGCCTCGTCCGCGCGGCGCTGGGACGGCCGCAGGCGGGGGAGTAGGGAGGCTCCCCGCTCCCCATGGGGGAGGAGAGACCCCACCGTCGAGCCCATGCCCTGGCGCCCCATGATTCCCGCCGACCTGCCCGCCGTGATCGCCACGGCGGCTTTGGTCCATCCCGAGCACCCCGAGGACGATGCGGTGCTCGCGGAGCGCCTCGCGCTCGCGCCCGAGGGCTGCCTCGTGCTGGAGCGGAGCGGCGCGGTCTTGGGCTATGCCCTGAGCCACCCTTGGGCGGGCCCGCCCCCGGCGCTCAACCGCCTCCTCGGCGGGGTGCCGGCGCGGCCACAGGCCTGGTACGTCCACGACCTCGCGATCCTGCCGGGCGCCCGGGGCGGGGGCGAGGGCGCTGCGGGGGCGGCGCTGCTGCTGGCCCGCGCGGACGGGCTGGGGCTGCCGGCGCTGCTCGTCGCGGTGTCGGGCTCGGCGCCGTTCTGGGCGCGGCTGGGCTTCCGGGCCGTTGCGGCGGCCGGCGCGTCCTACGGCGCCGACGCGGTCGTGATGCGGCGCGAGCCTAGTAGAGGCCGGGGATGAGGCGCCAGGAGCGGGCCATATAGGCACGATAGGCGTCGCCGAAGGCCTCGATCATGAGGCGCTCCTCGCGCTCGACCCGGCCGAGGAACAGGATCGCGAAGCCCACGAGGCCGGCGGGTCCGGCGATCCAGTTCGGCAGCAGCAGCGCCTGGGCCACGGCCCACAGCCAGAAGGCCGCGTACATGGGATGCCGAACCCGGGCATAGACCCCGTGGGTCACCAGGGCGTGGCGCTCGCGCACCTCCAGCGAGATCGACCAATTGGCGCCCAGATCCCGGTGGGTGCGGTAGAACAGCCACAGGGAGGCGAGGAACACGCCGATCCCGGCATAGGCGAGGCCCGGTCGGAAGCGGTAATCCGTCTCGGGGAAGCCGCCGAACACCGCGTAGACGAAGGGAACCACCCCGAAGCCGATCATGGCGGCAGCCAACAGCACGCCCTCACGCACGCTGCGCTCCGAGCGCGCGACGGGCACGCGGTTGGCGGATCGCTCGAAGGGGAAGCGCAGGAGGCACCAGGCGAGGGCGCCCAGGCCCCAGGCGAGCTTGGCGATGTCTGGCGTCATCGTGGCGAGCTCCCGCTTCGGGCTCCGGTCACGGCGAAGGGATGGAGGCGCCGGCGGCCCGGGTCAAGCGCTCAGCCGGCGGCGTCCGCGGCGGCCGGGTCGGGCTCGCCCTCGCCGGCCGTGCCGGTGGCGGGCTTCACGACCCGCCAGGGACCGCGCGCGCCGGTCACCCGGGCCTCGCCCGGCTGGAGCCGGCGCGCCGAGCCGTCGGGCTGGATCTCGTCGATGAGGACGAGGCCCATGCCCTGGAGCAGAGCCGCCACGATCTTGTTCTGCCGGTCGTCCGCCGGGATCGGCATCGACCCCGCGGCATAGACCAGGTCCATGAGGTAGCGCGGATGCCGGTGCGGCGCGATGGCCGGCTGCCGGCTGCGGAACGGGACGACGCTCGCGTCGGTCATCGGTCTTGGGCCCCCAGGGATGCGCGCCCGCTTTGCGGTGCGCGCCGCCGGACTTATGCCGGCTTCGTACGATTCGAACGCCTCGTATCATGCCGGATGCGGCGTAAAAAAGTTCAAGGGGCCGACAGCCCCTTGAAATCTTCGTTCGTGAAGGATGAAGGCCGGCCGACCTCATGCGCCGCGCGTCCCCGGGATGCCGGCGATCGTCGCCGCATCGAGCAAAGCGCCGCGCTCGCAGCCCCGCTCAGGCGCCCTGCTTCACGGGGATGCCCTTCTCGGTGAGCATCTGCTGCAGCTCGCCCGACTGGAACATCTCGCGCGTGATGTCGCAGCCGCCGACGAACTCGCCCTTGACGTAGAGCTGCGGGATCGTGGGCCAGTTCGAGTAGTCCTTGATCCCCTGGCGGACGTCGCCGTCCTCCAGGACATTGACGCCCTTATACGACACGCCGAGATAGTTGAGGATCTGGGTCACCTGACCCGAGAAGCCGCACATGGGGAATTGCGGCGTGCCCTTCATGAAGAGCACGACGTCGTTGGACTTCACTTCCTGGTCGATGCGGGTGTGAGCGTCGGTCATGATCTTGGTTCCGTGCTGGAGGAAGCGGTCAGCCCGCCGCGCGTCGTATCGAGCGAGCGGGCGAGGGTCTGAAGGGCCACGTCGAGGTCGAACTCGCGGGGCGCGATCTCGCCGAGGCGGAAGGGGCACCGGTCGGACAGACCGCGGGTGAGGCTGTCGCCATAGGCCCGCAGGAACGCGTCGGCTTCGCGCATGGCGTCGCGCCAGAGGTCGTCGATGTCGATGCGCTGCCGCATGGACGGAGTATAGGAGCGAGCCGCCGTCAGCTGGAAGGCGACCGCCTCCGCGATCCAGTGTCGGGCCGGAGGCGCATCGGGAGCCGACAGGCGCTTGAGGAGATGCACCAGGACGAGCGACACGTGACGCTCGACCCCCGAGATCTGCGACCGTCCCACGCCCTCGATCTCCTCGACGACGTTCTCCCAGTCGAGGGCGTTGGACAGCCCGGGCTGGCGCGCGAGGGCGCGCAGGGACTCGGCCTGCGCCTCCGCCCAGGCCACGATGTCGTCGTCGTAGAGCGTCGCGCTCCCCTCCATGGCTAATCCTGCGGTGCGCTCGTGGTGAGCGCCAAGGCGTGCAGCACCCCGCCCATGCGGCCCTGGAGGGCGCCATAGACCATCTGGTGCTGCTGGACGCGGGTCTTGCCCCGGAAGGCGGCCGAGGTCACGGTCGCGGCGTAGTGATCGCCGTCGCCGGCGAGATCGCGGATCTGCACCTGCGCGTCGGGCAGGGCGGCCCTGATCAGGGTCTCGATCTCGCGGGCATCCATCGGCATGGGCGGGCTCGTGCGGCTTGAGATTGGCTCGTGCCCTTAGATAAAGCGCCCCGCCGGGGTTTGGAAGGGCGGTCCTCGCGCCCGACTCGTCTCCTCAGGCGCCGTGGGGCAAGCGGCGCATCGTGAACTCGACGAGCCCGTTCTCGAGGACGCGCCAGCTCTCGATGCGGGTGCGGAACGCCTCCTCGGGATAGCGCTCGAAGAAGGCGCGCGCGGTCTCGCCCGCCTGCGCCCGCGGCAGGCGGAAGGTTTCCCGATGGAGCAGGATCGGCGCCTCGGCCGCGGCCGTGGGCTCCTCGGTGCGCTTCAGGCCCTGCGCGAGGCGACGGGCGATGGCGGCGGGGGTGCGCGACATGGACGGGCTCCGACGCTCGGGATCACGGGGACAAGATGGGCCGGCCCGCGGCCCGCGGCGAGTCCGGGGCAGTCCTTAACACGAATTAAGACTCGGAACTCGGCGCGATGTGGCGCAGGAGCCGCTCCCGCTCCGGCGCGCCCGTGCGGCACCCTCCGGCCAGCCAGAGCGCCCGGGCTTCCCCCATCAGGGCGCCGATCCGAGGCCCCGCGGGCACGCCGCGGGCCGTGAGGTCGCCGCCGCGCAGGGGAAGCGCCGGGGCGGGCTCGTCGCCGGAGGCGAAGCGCGCCGCCGCGGCCTCGGCCTCGGGGGTCAGGGCGGGGCGGGGCTCGCCGGCCAGCGCCGCGAGCGCGTCGGCGAGGGCGCCCGGCCCGTGCAGGGCCGCCACGCGCCGGATCGCGGCCTCGTCGAGGGGTGGATCGGGCGCGCGCAGGGCGGCGAGCGCCCGGGCGAAAGCGCCAAGCCGCGCGGCCTCGGCGTTGGACAGGCGCAGGCGCTCCGCGAGGCGCTCGGCGTCCTCCTCGACCAGCACCGCGTAGGCCGCGAGCGCCCGGACCGGATCGCCGCGGCCGGCGCGGGCCAGCCGCCCCGGCTCGCCCACGACCCCCAGCACCCGAGCGACGATCCCGGCGGTCGCGACCTCGGCCACCACGGCGGGGGCGCGGCGGGCAGCCACCAGCTTGAGGATCTCGGCGCGTACCCGCTCCCGCGACAGGCGGGCAAGCGCCCCTTGCGCCCGGATCGCGGCCGCCAGGCCCCCCGGGTCGAGGGGCCCCTCGCCGTACTCGGCGTGGAAGCGGAAGAAGCGCAGGACGCGCAGGTAATCCTCGGCGATGCGCCGGGCCGGATCGCCGATGAAGCGCACCCGCCGCGCCGCGAGATCCGCGAGCCCGCCCACGGGATCGTGCAGGGTGCCGTCGGCGGAGAGGGAGAGCGCGTTGATGGTGAAGTCGCGCCGGCGCGCGTCCGCCTCGAAGCTGCGCCCGAAGCGCACCCTTGCGTGCCGTCCGTCGGTCTCGACATCCTCGCGCAGCGTCGTGACCTCGAAGGGCTCGCCCCGGACGATCACGGTGACGGTGCCGTGCTCGATTCCCGTCGGCACCGCCTTGAAGCCCGCGGCCTCGGCCAGCGCCGTGGTGCGCTCAGGGGGCGCCGTGGTGGTGATGTCGACATCGGTGACGGCGCGCCCCAGGAGCGTGTTGCGCACCGCGCCGCCGATGACGCGGGCCTCCTCGCCGTCGCGGTTGAGGGCCGCCAGGAGCCTCGCCACCCGCGCGCGGGCGACGAGCCGCGCCAGGCGCTCCCGCCTCACCGGAACCCGCCGGGCACCAGACGCCCGTTCTCCATGTGCGAGGGCACGTAGGCGCCCGGATTGCGCTCGGAGGTGAGCCCCAGGACCAGGAAGCCCCCGATCGCGACAGCGAGCCCCGCCAACGCCAGCCACGAGATCGAGCCCTCCCAGGCCGCGACCTGGAAGGGGTTGCGCCGGCGCAGCGCGACATAGACCGCGAAGAGCAGGAAGGGGGCGAGGAACAGGAGCGCTTCGCCCAGGATCACGCGGGTCATGCTCGGTGGTATCTCTCGTGAAGGTTGCGCAGGATGCCCGCGGTGACGCCCCAGATATAGTGCGGGCCGAAGGGCATGGCGTAGTACTGGCGCACGACCCCGTTCCATTCCCGCGCGTGCAGCTCGTGGTTCGCCTCGTCGAGCAGGAAGGCGAGGGGCACCTCGAAGGCCTCGTCCACCTCGTTCGGGTTGAGAACGAGGCTGAAGCCGGGCTCGACCCGCGCGACCACGGGGACGACCGCGTAGCCTGAGCCCGACAGATAGGCGTCGCCGAAGCCGAGCGGCTCGACGCGGGCGCGGTCGAGCCCGATTTCCTCCTCGGCCTCGCGCAGGGCCGCGGCGGCGGGCGAGGCATCGTAGGGGTCGACCCGCCCGCCCGGGAAGGCGATCTGGCCGGAATGGCTGCGCAGGGCCGCCGCGCGGCGGGTCAGGATCACGGTCGGGTCCGGGCGGGCCACGACCCCGATCAGGACGGCGGCCGCCTTGGCGCCCCCCGCGACCGGCCGCCAGCCCCGGTTGAGGACGTGGTCGCCGCCGGCTCCGTCGAGCCCCGGCGGCTCCGGCCTGAGGCACGCGGCCAGGCGCGGGAAGACGAAGGCGCCGGCCGTCACCGCGTTCCGTCCAGCTCCGCGGCGGACGCGATGGGGAAGAAGCCGCCGCCGGCGAAGAGGCCGAAGGCGCCGTCCCGCTCCTCGGCGAGCTCCACGAGGTCATAGGCCAGGGCCCGGGTGACCCGCGCCCAGAGCTCCCCACGCACCCGGACATAGGGCTTCACGCCATCGTGATCGTCCCGCTCGAAGCGCAGCGGGTGGTCCGGGCCGACGCTCACGACGTCGTCCACGTTGGTCCGGAAGGCGAGGGCGCGCGCCTCGCCTTCGCCCTCCACCACCATCTGTACCGCCAGGAAGGGTGCGTCCTCCACGACGATGCCCACCCGCTCCACGGGGGTGACGAGGACGAAGCGCTCCGGGTCCCGGCGCAGGATGGTGGAGAACAGGCGCACCAAGGCCGGGCGCCCGATCGGCGTGCCGCCGTAGAACCAGGTCCCGTCGGCGGCGATGCGCATGTCGATCTCGCCGCAATAGTCCGGGTTCCACCGCTCCACGGGCGGCGGCCCCTTGGCGCGGGCGATCGCGCCCAGCGCCTCCGCGAGCCGGCTCAGGGTCGTGGGATCTCGGTCGGGAGCGGCCATCCACCTCATATGGCCCCCGTTCGGGCCGGCGTCCAGCGGGGCGGGGCGGGGAACCCTTTTCCGACCCTCGCGCTTGTCCGGCGCCCCGCCCGGGGGGACCCTGCGTCCAATCATCCCGCTTGCAACGGGCCGGGATCCGGGACCACAATCCCGACGGGGGACGTTTCGGCGAAAGGTATGGTCTGATGACCGCAAGCGCGCTCGGCTCACCCACGGCCCTCGACGAGGCGATCGTCACCACGGCCGAGACCACGCTCGACACCATCGGGCGGGCCCGCGACGCGATCCACGGCGTCATCTTCGGGCAGGAGGCGGTCGTCGACCTCGCCCTCGTCACGATCCTCGCGGGCGGCCACGGGCTCCTCGTGGGCGTGCCTGGCCTCGCCAAGACGAAGCTCGTCGAGACGCTCGGCACGGTGCTCGGCCTCGACGCCCGGCGCGTGCAGTTCACGCCCGACCTGATGCCCTCCGACATCCTCGGCTCCGAGATCCTCGACGAGGGCGCGGACCGTCGCCGCTCCTTCCGCTTCGTGAGGGGCCCGATCTTCGCCCAGCTCCTCATGGCGGACGAGATCAACCGCGCCTCGCCCCGCACCCAGTCGGCGCTGCTCCAGGCCATGCAGGAGCAGCACATCTCCGTGGGCGGCGAGCGCCACGACCTGCCCCGGCCCTTCCACGTGCTGGCGACCCAGAACCCGATCGAGCAGGAGGGCACCTACCCCCTTCCCGAGGCGCAGCTCGACCGCTTCCTGCTCGAGATCGACGTCCACTATCCCGACCGGCTCGCCGAGCGGCGCATCCTGCTCGAGACCACGGGCGTCGCGGAGACGAAACCCCAGGCCGTGATGACCGGCGAGGACCTCATGGCGGCGCAGCGCCTCGTGCGGCGCCTGCCGGTGGGCGAGAGCATCGTCGAGGCGATCCTCGACCTCGTGCGCTCGGCGCGCCCCGGCGAGGGCTACGCCGAGGTGACCCAGAAGCTGCTCTGGGGCCCCGGCCCCCGCGCCGGCCAGGCCCTCATGACGGCGGTGCGCGCCCGCGCGCTGATCGAGGGGCGGCTCGCGCCCTCGCTCGACGACGTGGCGGCGCTCGCCGAGCCGGTGCTCAAGCACCGCATGGCGCTCACCTTCTCGGCCAGGGCCGACGGCGAGACGGTGCCGGGCCTGGTGCGGCGGCTCGTCGGGCGGATCGGCTGATCGATGCCCAAGCTCGATGTCCTCGGTCCGGAGGAACGGGTCCCGGGACGCGGCGCTGTCGACACGGCCATCGGCCTCGCGGATCGGCTGCCCCGGCTCGTCCTCGAGGCGAGGCGCGTCGCCGCGACCCTGTCCCACGGCATCCACGGCCGCCGGCGCGCCGGTCCCGGCGAGAGCTTCTGGCAGTTCCGCCCCTTCGTGGCGGGCGAGCCGGCCCACCGCATCGACTGGCGCCGCTCCGCCCGCGACGACCGGCTCTATGTCCGGGAGCGCGAATGGGAGGCCTCCCAGGCGATCTGGCTGTGGCTCGACCGCTCCGCCTCCATGGGCTACGCCTCGAACCTCGCCGGGGCGCCCAAGGTCGAGCGGGCGCTGGTGCTGGGGCTGGCCCTGGCCCAGGGCTTCGTGGAGGCCGGCGAGCGCGTCGGCCATCTCGACCTTACCCCGCCGCGCGCCACCCGCAGCATCGCCGAGCGTCTCGCCGAGGCGATCGCGGGCGACCGCGAGGGCCTCTACAACGACCTTCCCCCGCAGGCGCCCCTGGGGCCGACCGACGAGGCGGTGATCGTCTCCGATTTCCTCTCGCCCATCCCGCGGATCGAGGCGGCCGTGAAGGCCCTGTCGAGCCGCGGCGCCCGCGGGCACCTCGTGATGATCGTCGATCCCGTGGAGGAGACATTTCCCTTCACGGGCCAGGCGCTGCTCCAGGACGTCGAGGACGGCGTGCAGCTGCGCATCGGCGACGCCGCCGCCTGGGGGGCCGACTATCGCGAGCGCGTCGCCCTCCACAGGGCCGCCCTCGACGAGGTGGTGCGCCGGCGCGGCTGGACCCTGACGATTCACCGCACGGACCGGCCGGCAACCGAGCCTGCCTTGCGCGTTGTCACGCTGGTGACCCAGGCGCGGGGAACGGCGCCCGGTTCCGTCGGGGCGGGAGCCTGATCATGCTGGGCCTACCCTTGAGCTTCGCCGCGCCGCTCGTCCTGGGGGCGCTCGTCGCGCTGCCCGCGATCTGGCTGCTCCTGCGGGTGACCCCGCCCACGCCGCAGCGCATCGCCTTTCCGCCGCTGAAGATCTTCGCGGACCTCCTGCCCCGGCGCGAGACGCCCGCGCGCACGCCCTGGTGGCTCCTGGCGATTCGGCTGCTGCTCGCCGCCCTCCTCATCCTGGCGGCGGCCGGCCCGGTCTGGAACCCGGCCCCGAGCTCGGTGGCCGACGCGCGCGCGCCGCTCCTCCTCGTCCTCGACAACGGCTTCACGGCGGCCCGCGACTGGCGCGAGCGCATCGGGCTCGCCGTCGAGCGCGCCGAGGCCGCCGGGCGCGACGGGCGCTCCATCGCCCTCGTGCCGACCGCCGACACGGTCGCGGAGGCCCGCCTCCTGCCGCCGAACGCGGCCATCGAGGCGCTGCGCGCCGTGCGCCCGCAGCCTCATCTGCCCGAGCGCTCCCGCGTCCTGCCCGCGATCGAGCGCTTCCTCGCCACGCACCCCGAGACCGAGACGGTCTGGGTGACCGACGGCGTGGCGGGCGCGGACGGCGCCGCCTTCGTGGCGGGCCTCACCCGGGCGCTCGGCGGCCGGGCGCCCACCGTGTTCAAGTCCGACCGCGCGCCCGCCCTGGCGCTGGCGGGAGCCGAGGCGGGGGGCGGTCTCGCGGTGCGCGTGCTGCGGGCCGAGCCCAACGGGCGCGACGCCGGCACCGTGCGGGCCGTCGACCTCAAGGGACTGCCGCTGGCCGAGGCCTCCTTCGCGTTCCCGGCGTCCGCCACGGAAACCGAGGCGCGGTTCGACCTGCCGATCGAGGTGCGCAACGCGATCGCCCGCATCGAGATTTCCGGCGAGGGCTCGGCCGGCGCGGTCTCGCTCCTCGACGACCGGGGACGGCGCAAGCGCGTCGGCATCGCGTCGGGCGCCTCCATCGAGCAGGCGCAGCCGCTCCTGTCGCCGACCTATTACCTCACCCGCGCGCTCTCGCCCTACGCGGAGCTGC
The DNA here is from genome assembly GCA_035628475.1 of Salinarimonas sp. GTDB lineage: Bacteria > Pseudomonadota > Alphaproteobacteria > Rhizobiales > Beijerinckiaceae > Salinarimonas_A. Next base: position 10,821 of record DASPJU010000578.1, read on the forward strand.
GCGAGGCGCGGGGCGGGGCGAGCGAGGCGATCGGCACGCTGCTCGACGAGCAGGTCTCGGTGCTGGTCCTCGCCGACATGGGCGCCCTGGACCGCGCCACGACGGATCGCATCGCGAAGTTCGTCGAGGAGGGCGGCGTCCTGATCCGCTTCGCGGGATCGCGCCTGGCGGCGGGCAACGACGAGCTCGTGCCGGTGCGCCTGCGGCGCGGCGGGCGCAATCTCGGCGGAACGCTCGCCTGGGACGCGCCGCGCACCCTGGCCCCCTTCACCCGCGAGAGCCCCTTCTTCGGGCTCTCCGTGCCGGGGGATCTGGGCGTGCGCCGCCAGATCCTCGCCGAGCCCGAGGGCGACCTCGCAAGCAAGACCTGGGCGTCGCTGCAGGACGGCACGCCCATCGTCACCGCCGCCAGGCGCGGCGAGGGGCTCATCGTCCTCTACCACGTGACCGCGGACGCCGCCTGGTCGAACCTGCCCCTCTCGGGCCTCTTCGTCGACATGCTGCGCCGCACGGCCTCCTTCGCGGGCGCGCCGGGCGGGCGCCCGGCCGAGCGGGAGGCGGACGCGAACCAGACCGTGGCCCCGCAGCGCACCCTCGACGGCTTCGGCGCCTTCGTGAGCCCGCCGCCGGGCGCCAAGCCCGTCACGCGGTCCTACGCCCAGCGCGCCACGGCCGAGCACCCGCCGGGCTTCTACGGTCCCATCGACGCGAGCCTCGCCGTGAACTCCCTCATCCCCGGCGACCGGCTGAACCCCCTGGATCTCACCCCCCTCCAGGCGCGGATCGCGCCCCTGACCCGGGCCGAGACCGTGGACCTGCGCGGTCCGCTCTTTCTTGCCGCGCTCCTTCTCTTCCTGGCCGACACCCTCGCGACCCTCTGGCTCGGCGGCCATCTCGGGGCGGCCCTGGGCCGCGCGCGCCGCGCCGCCGCCGCCTCGGTCGTGGCGCTCGCCGCCCTGGCGGCGGCCGGGGCGGGCGAGGGAGCCCTCGCGCAGCCCTCGCGCGCCGAGACGCCCCGTGCCCCGCTCACCCGGGAGGCGATCGACGCGGCGCTCGTGACGCGGCTCGCCTATGTCGTGACGGGGGACGAGGGAGTCGACAATGTCAGCAAGGCGGGGCTCACCGGCCTGACGCAGTTCCTCCAGGCCAAGACGGCCCTCGAGCCCGGGGAGCCGGTCGGCGTCGACCTGTCCCGCGACGAGCTCGCCTTCTACCCGCTGCTCTACTGGCCCGTCGTCCCGGGCCGGCCCCTGCCGAGCGCGGCGGCGCTGTCGCGCCTCGACGCCTTCATGAAGAACGGCGGCACCGTGATCTTCGACACCCGGGATGCGCTCACCGCCGGGCGCGGCGCCTCCACGCCGGAGGCGCAGCACCTGCGCCGGACCCTGCTGACCCTCGACGTGCCCGAGCTCGAGCCCGTGCCGCGGGATCACGTGCTCACCAAGGCCTTCTACATCCTGGAGACCTTCCCGGGCCGCCACGCCACGGGCCAGACCTGGGTCGAGGCCCTGCCGCCCGTGCCCGAGGGCGAGCAGCGCCCGGCCCGGGCCGGCGACGGCGTCTCGCCCATCATCATCACGGGCAACGACCTCGCCTCCGCCTGGGCGGTCGATCGGCGCGGCCTGCCGCTCTACCCCGTCTCCGGCGATCCGCGCCAGCGCGAGATGGCCTTCCGCGGCGGGGTCAACATCGTGATGTACGTGCTCACCGGCAACTACAAGGCCGACCAGGTCCACGTGCCGGCCCTGCTCGAGCGGCTGGGGCAGTGACGCCCCCGGCGCGGCGGGGACCCGCCGCGACCGACCTTGAAAGACAAGACGTCCGGAGGAGCCCCGTCGCCGGGGCTCCCGCGACCAGGAGATGCGCCTCGTGCTGTCCCTCTCGTTCTCGCCGCTGGTGCCGGACTATGCGCTGTGGGCGCTCGCCGCGCTCGTCGCGGCGCTCGTGGTGCTCGCCGTCGTCACCCGCGGGCCCGTGGCGCTCCTGCGGGCGCTCGCCGCCGTCCTGATCCTGCTCGCGCTCGCCAATCCCTCCCTGATCCAGGAGGAGCGCGAGCCCGTGCGGGACGTGGTGGCGGTGGTGGTGGACCGCTCGACGTCGCAGACGCTGGGCGACCGGGCCGCCATGACGGACCGGGTGCGTGGGGAGCTGCAACGCCGGCTCGGGGGCATGGGCAACGTGGAGCCGCGCTTCATCGAGGCCGGCGACGGCGAGGCGGACGACGGCACCCGCCTGTTCCAGGCGCTCGCCAACGGGCTGGCGGACGTCGCGCCCGAGCGGGTCGCGGGGGCGATCCTCGTGACCGACGGCGTCGTCCACGACATCCCGGCCAACGTGGCGGCGCTGGGCATCCGCGGCCCCGTCCATGCCCTCGTGACCGGCCGTCCCGACGAGCGCGACCGTCGCGTCGTGCTCCTGCGGGCACCCCGCTTCGGCATCGTCGGACGCGACCAGACCATCCAGGCCCAGGTCAACGAGCGCAACGGCACCGGCAGCGCCCAGGTCGTGGTGCGCCGCGACGGGCAGGAGATCGCCCGGCGCACCGTGCAGGCGGAGCGCCCCTTCTCGATTCCCGTGCGGGTCGAGCATGGCGGCCCGAACGTCGTGGAGATCGAGGTCGATCCGCTGCCCGAGGAGCTCACCGCGGCCAACAACCGCGCCGTCGTGACGATCGACGGCATCCGCGAGAAGCTGCGCGTGCTGCTCGTCTCGGGCGAGCCTCACGCGGGCGAGCGCACCTGGCGCAACCTGCTCAAGTCCGACGCCAACGTGGACCTCGTCCACTTCACCATCCTGCGCCCGCCCGAGAAGCAGGACGGCACGCCCATCAACGAGCTCTCCCTCATCGCCTTCCCGACCCGGGAGCTGTTCCAGCAGAAGATCAAGGAGTTCGACCTCATCATCTTCGACCGCTACGCCAACCAGAGCGTGCTGCCGAACACGTATTTCGACAATATCGTGCGCTACGTCCGCGAGGGCGGGGCGGTGCTCGTGGCGGCGGGCCCCGAATTCGCGACCAATGCCAGCCTCGCGCGCACCCGACTGTCGCCGATCATCCCCGGCGCGCCGGATGGGCGCGTGATCGAGGAACCCTACCGGGCGGGCCTCACCTCCATGGGCCATCGCCATCCCGTGACCCGGGGCCTGCCGGGATCCGAGAGCAGCCCGCCGGCCTGGGGCGAGTGGCTGCGGCTGCTCGGCGCCGAGGTCCGCAACGGCACCACCGTCATGCAGGGCGCCGGCGACCGGCCGCTCCTGGTGCTGCGCCGGGAGGACAAGGGCCGGGTGGCGCTGCTGCTCTCCGACCATGCCTGGCTCTGGGCCCGGGGCTTCCAGGAGGGCGGACCGCATCTCGACCTGCTGCGCCGCCTCGCGCACTGGCTCATGAAGGAGCCGGGGCTCGAGGAGGAGGCCCTGCGGGCGAGCGCCTCGAACCGCGACATCCGGATCGAGCGCCAGACCATGGCCGATGAGGCCGCGCCCGTCACGGTGACCTCGCCCAGCGGCGCCACCCGCACCGTGGCCCTCGAGGCCGACAAGCCGGGGCTGTTCGCGGCCCAGGTGCCGGCGCGGGAGCTGGGGCTGCACACCCTGCGCTCCGGGGACCTGGTGGCCTTCGTGAGCGTCGGCCCGGCCAATCCCCGAGAGCTCGCCGACGTGTTCAGCGACACGGAGGCCCTGCGGCCCATCGCGGAGGCCTCGGGGGGCTCGGTGCGGCGCGTGGCGGCCGGAGGAGGCGACGTCGTGGTACCGCGCATCCAGGCGGTCCGCTCCGGGACGCGGCTCGCGGGCGGCGACTGGATCGGCATCCGGCCGAGCGACACCGCGATCGTGCGCGGCGTCTCGGTCCTGCCCCTGGCCCTGGGCTTTCTCGGCCTCGCGCTGCTGATCGGCGCCCTGCTCGCGGCCTGGCTCTCCGAGGGCCGGCGCGGCTGGCGGGGATCATAGTGAACGAAGGGTAAAGGCGATCGCGTGAAAGTGGTTGATTTTACCGTGTGCAACGCATCCGCTTGAAGACCCCGGCGAATTCGACTTTCGTGCCCCCAAGGCGCCGCACGACGGGCGCCCGGTTGGAGGTTCGTCGAACATGTTGCGTTCCCTCGTCCCGGCGCTGGCCGGTCTTGCCCTCTCGGCCTCCGCGGCGATCGCGGGCGGCCAGCCCTGCGTCGACTGCTACCGTCACGTGGTCCACCCGCCGGTCTACGGCGTGCAGCACGAGCGGGTCATGGTCCGCGCGCCGCGCACCCACACCGAGGTGGTGCCGGCGGAGTACCGCACGGTCGCCGAGACCGTGATGGTCTCGCCCGCCCGCAAGGTCTGGCAGGTCTCCTACGACGCCTATGGCCAGAAGGTCGGCTGCTGGGTGACGGTCCCGGCCCAGTACGCCACGCGCCATCGCCACGTGATGGTCCGCCCCGAGCAGGTCATCCCCGTCGCGATCCCGGCCGTCTACGGCCACGTCTCGCGCAAGGTGCTCGTCGAGCCCGCCCGCGCCGGCTGGGAGCCGATCGGGCATCGCGGCTACGGCTACTGAGCCGAACCCTTTCCGCGGGGGAGGGGCGGCGCGGCCGAAGGGCGGCGCCTTCTCGTCTCCCCTGGAGGGAGAGGGAGGCCTGCGGAGCAGGCCGGGAGATGGGGCGGTCCGAGAGGTCGCGCCGAGGATGCCGCCGCACGTAATCCGCGTCGCACGGACCTCCCCATCGCCCGCCCGAACGTCCGCGTCCCCCTCTCCCGACCCCCTCTTTCCAGGGGCAGCCCTCTCCCCGTCAGGAGGAGGGGGCGTTTGCGATTCCGGCTTGCGCTCAGGCCGCCGCGCCCATGCGGGCGCGCACCTGCGCCCGGTAATCGTCGATGAGCACCAGGCCGCCGGGGCGCTCGGCGTGCCAGAAGGTCCAGCCGTTGCAGGCCGGCAGCCCCTGGGCCAGCGCGCCGATCTTGTGGATCGAGCACACGGCCGGCCCGAGCATGAGGGTGCCGTCGGGGCGCACCACGGCGCGGTGGCGGCGGCGCTCGTCGATGAGCATCTCCCCCGGGCGGATCAGGCCGCCCTCCACCAGCGTCAGGAACGGCACGCGCGGCTCGGCCCGCTTCTCCGGGGCCGGGGCGATGGCGCCCTCCGGCAGCGGCTCGACGGCGGCGATCCGCGCCCGCGCCGCGGCCGCGTAGGTCGAGTCGCGCTCGATGCCGATGAAGCGCCGGCCCAGCCGCTTGGCGACCGCGCCCGTCGTCCCGGTGCCGAAGAACGGGTCGAGCACCACGTCCCCGGGATTGGACGCCGCCATCAGGACACGGGCGAGCAGCGCCTCGGGTTTCTGGGTCGGATGGACCTTGCGGCCGTCGGCGTCCTTGAGGCGTTCCTCCCCCGTGCAGAGGGGGAAGAACCAGTCGGAGCGCATCTGAAGGTCTTCGTTGCCCGCCTTCAAGGCCTCGTAGTGGAAGGTGTAGCCCTTCGCTTCCGGGCCGCGCGAGGCCCAGATCAGGGTCTCGTGGGCGTTGGTGAAGCGCTTGCCGCGGAAGTTCGGCATTGGGTTGGCCTTGCGCCAGACCACGTCGTTGAGGATCCAGAAGCCGAGGTCCTGGAGCGTGGCGCCGACCCGGAAGATGTTGTGATAGGAGCCGATGACCCAGAGGGTCGCGTCCTTCTTCATCACGCGCTTGACCGCGAGGAGCCACGCGCGGGTGAACGCGTCGTAGGCCGCGAAGCTCGCGAACTTGTCCCAGTCGTCGTCGACGGCGTCGACCACGCTCGCGTCGGGCCGCGTGAGCGTGCCCTCGAGCTGCAGGTTGTAGGGCGGGTCGGCGAAGACGAGATCGACGCTCTGCGGCGGCAGCCGCTCGAGGGCGGCGATGCAGTCGCCGACGATGATGTCGTCGAGTCGAAGGGGAGCGTTCCCCATCCGAGGCGCCGACGCGGCCTTCCCGATACGCGAGACCTGAACCCGGGAGGCGGCGCCGGCGACCCCGGTACGCGAGGTACCCATGGCCATGCACCGGTTACGCAACTGAACGAGGGTGATCATGATCCGGTAGGGTAAAGACCGGGTTGTCGGGGTGAATAAACCGCGTCCCGATCTGGGTCGGCAGATCTTGCCTAGCCGCTGGAATCCTTGAGCTTTCCTGGTTAACGCTCGTTCACCCGGGCATCCCGGCATGGCCCGAAGCTCAGGCGGTGGAAGGC
>DASPJU010000579.1:0-6474 GCA_035628475.1 Salinarimonas sp.
CGATTGCGCATCCGCGTCCGGCAGGTTCGCCAAGCGCGAGATCGATTGCTCGTTCTCGATCAGGGTCCGGCGATAATCGTTCGCGACGAGGTCGCGGGTCATGGCGCCGAAGGAGAAGTTCGAGCGCGCCACGCCGGCGAAGCCGCCGAGATAGGCGCCGCTCCAGTGGGCGACCGGGTCGGCGCCGATTTGCGTGCCTCGCAAGGGCGGGTAGTCGAGATCGGCCGCGAGCGCCGGCATCGACAAGGTTGCGACCAGGGCGGCGGCGGAAACGATACGCATGGGAAGCCCTCGACGACGGCGAGATCTGTGTATGGTGGCTCTCACCATGAAGGATTAACGTTAATATTGCGTTGAACCGCCCCTTCCTCCCCGAAAACGCGAACGGCGCGGCCGGGGCCGCGCCGTTCTGCTCGCATGATTCCCGTGGTCAGTTGCGCGCGACGATGGGGCGGTAGCCGGGGGCCGCGACGGGAGCGACCGCGACGGCCGCCGGCGCGCCGAACTGCCAGCGCAGGCCGATCCGGGCCTCGTGGGCGTCGAGGTCGGCGAGCTTCGTGCCGATGCCGTCGCGCAGCTTCGTCTGGACGCCGCCCAGATTCACGTAGCGGTAGCCCAGGTCCAGCACCGCGCCGTGGCCGAGGTCGATGCCGACGCCCGCCATCAGGGCCCAGGCAAGGCCGCTCGTGACGCCGCCGTTCATGCTGCGGACCGCCTGCGGGCCGGGGTGGCCGCAGGTGGCGGTGATGCACACGATCTGGGTCGTGTAGCCGTCGAGCTCGGTTCGGGCATAGCCGACGCCGGCGCCGACATAGGGGGTGATGCCCGACCAGGTGCCGAGATCGACATAGGCGTTGGCGAGGAAGGTGGTCGAGGTGAGGTTCGCCCGGTCGACCGAGTAGCCGTGGACATAGGCCGTCCCCGAGGTCAGGCCCGAGAAGTTCGTGCCGAAGCGGTAGTCCACCGTGCCGTCGACGCGCAGCCAGCTGTTGAGGCGGTAGCCCGCGCCGATCCCGATCGACCAGGTCGATTCGAGCTTCTCGTCCTTCATGCGGGTGCTCGGCTCCGTGAGGATGCCGTAGGCCACGTCCGTCGGCGGATTGTAGGCCACATAACCGATGTCGCCGCGCAGGTACCAGCCCGAGCCGATGTCGGCCACGGGCACGGCGGGCTCGGGCATCATCGGAGGCGGCGGCAGGAGGTCGGCGGCGGCGGCCGGGAGGGCGAGGCCGAGCACGCTGGCCGCGGCCAGCGCCCGGAGCGTCAGGCTACGCATGGGGTCACGTCCTTGTGGGAACCGGCCTCGCCGGCAGGGAACGGCGGGCGCCGTCGGAAGAGCACGGTAAAAAATGAACCTTAAGGAGCGTTTAAGCGGCCGGCTCGTGGGTTACCGCGCGCATCTGCGGGCGCCCTGGAACGCAGGAGGGGCGGCGTGGGCCGTGAGCCCGCGCCGCCCCTCCCCCGCCCCTGACGGGGCGCTCAGTACTTGCGGATGATCGGCTGCTCGAAGGCGACCGGGGTCGCGACCGGCGGCGGCGGGGCGAGCAGCCAGCGCATGCCGATCTTGAAGTCGTGCGAGTCGACGCCCTTGAGCTTGAAGGCGTATTGCGTGCAGGCCGGCACGCACTCGATCGTGCCGAGCTCCGCCTTGCCCATGTTGAGGTAGCGATAGGCGAGCTCGAGCTTCAGGTTGTGGCTCACGCTGTAGGCCAAGCCCGCATGGAGCGCCCAGGCGAGCTGGCTGCTCGACTTCTCGGCGGCGGTGCCGAAGCCGCCGAAATAGCCGCCGAAGCCCGTGTCGTGGAAATTCGCGACCTTGTGGTTCGCCATGCCGATGCCGACGCCGATGAAGGGCGTGATGCCGGCCCAGGTGCCGAGATCCGCATAGGCGTTGGCGAGGAAGACGAACGAGGCGAGCTTGCCCGTGAAGCGGTTGTAGCCGTTCGTGGCGCCGTTGAACGAGGCGCGCTCGAGCAGGTCGAACTGCGTCATCGTCCGGTACTCGGCGGTCACGTCCGCGCGCAGCCAGGCATTGAACTGGAAGCCCGCGCCCGCCCCGATGAAGACCTGATCGCCGATCGACTTGCGCTCGACCTCGAAGGACAGGCCGGCCGGCACCGCGCCGACGCCCTCGAACTTGTCGAACTGGAGGATGCCCACGCCGACGTCGCCGCGCAGGTACCAGCCGGACCCGATCTCCACGGGAGCGTGGGCGGGGGCGCCGAAAACCGGAGCGGGAGGCGGGGGAAGCAGGTCTGCCGCCGAGGCGGTCGTGGAGGCGGCCGCGAGGAGGCCCGCCCAGGCAAGTGTCTTGAGGCTGCCCATGGAGCATGTCCCTTCGTTGAGCCGGGGCCCGCAGCATGGCCGCAACGGTGATCCCGATGGGCAAGACCCTGACAGCGAATGCTTAAGGACAGCTTAACCCTAACGCTTAACCCAACGCGCGCGACGGCGCGCGAGACCTCGCCGGGCGGGCGCGGATACTTGGCGGGGTGACAAGGGGCGGTTCGCTCAGCGGATGCCGGCGACGGCGGGCGCGCTCGCGCCGGGCGCGACGGCCTTGAGCAGGTCGTCCGCGAGCAGCGCCGCCAGGCAGCCATAGCCGCGGTCGCTCATGTGGAAGCCGTCCCCCGCGAGCATGCCCTGCAGGGTCTCGCGCGAGCGCTCGCCCCAGGCCTTCATGAGGGCGAATCGCGAGAACAACGCCACGCCGCCGGCCTGGGCCGTCTCGGCGAGGATCGCGACATAGCGCTCGTAGCGGGCGGGGTCCTTCACGGAGGGGAAGAACTGCTGGTCGAGCAGGACGAGATCGGCGCCCGAGCGGCGCACGACGGCGATGCCCCGGGCGAGATAGTCGCGGAACGCGCCCTCGTCGGCGCCCCGCACCGCGTCGTTGGTGCCGACCTGCCAGATCACGAGATCGTAGCGCCCCTCCGCCACCTTGGCCTCGAGCCGCCCGATCGTCGCGTCGGCGGCCTCGCCGGCGATGCCCTCGTTCTCGACCACGACGTCCGAGCGCCCGGTGAGCCCCGCGAGATGGGCCTGGAGCTGGGCCGGATAGGCGCGCTCGGGCGCGGTGGCGCCCACGCCCGAGGTGGAGGACGAGCCGATGGCGAGGATGCGGATCTTGGCCTGGCGGCGCAGCTCGATCGCGAGACGGTCGAGGCCCTTGCGGACGGAGAACACGGGCTTGGCCACCGCGCAGGGCGGCTCGACCGCCCACGCGGGAGCCGCCAGCAGGGTCATGCCGAGGGCGATGGACAATCCGATGGCGCCGAGGAGGCGACGCGCGGCGCTGAGGACGGCCATTCCCAAGCCTGAGCTGATCACGATGGCGTGACGCTACCACGCGCCCCGGCGCGAATCGAGTCCGGGCGCACCCCGATGCCGATCCGCGTGAAGAAGCCGCTAACGCGGGCTCAGCGTGACGGGACGCCGGCCGGGGCCGGCTCCTCCGTGGCGGCCACCGCCTGGGCGATGGTGCGGGCCACGTGCTCCGCAAGGCAGCGCTTGCCGAGCGCGGACAGGGCGAAGCCCGAGGGAGCGTCGCGCTCGCGCCCGCGCCCCGCCAGGTGCCGCATGGCCTCGTAGCGCTGGACGAGGGTCACCCGCGCGCGCCGCGCGGCCTCGTCGACGGTACGCACGAGGCCGACATATTGCGCGTCGTCGCCCACGGCCGCGAGATATTGCGGGTTGACCAGGACCGCGTCGATATCGTGGGATCTCAGCCAGCCGATGGTCTCGTCGAGGGCCTCGGTGAGCTCCTCGGGCGACACGCGGGCGAGCGCGTCCTGCGCGCCCACCTGCCAGACCACGAGGTCGGGCCCGACCTCCGCCGTGACGGTGCGCACGAGCCCGGCGGCGCCGGACCCGACCTCGCCCGACAGGGTCCGGTGAACGACCACGACCTCGGCATTGCCGAAGCTGCGCCCGAGCTCGGAGCGCAGGCGCTCCGGATAGCTCGGCATGGCCGAGAAGGAGCCGCCTCCGGTCGCGGCGCCGATCACGAGGACGCGCACCGCGCGGTCATCCCGCAGCGCCGCCTTCACGGTGGGCATGGGCGCGATCACGCTCAGCTTGGCCGTCGGCACGCTGCACTCGGGCGACAGGTCGATGCGGGACGCGGCGGGCGGGGGCGCCGGCGCGGCCTGCGCGGGGGTCTGGGCGCGGGCCGGAGTCAGTCCCGCAACGAGGACGGCCGCGGCGAGCGGGACCGCCACTCCACGAACCACGCGGTGAACGACAGGACGCATAGGCCGCAGAATACGACAAGCGTGTCGACAATCAAACCGCCTCCCGTCACGAATCGCACGAATTGCGCGGCCAGGCTCGCGAGAGAGGCCAGGACGAAGACCTCGAGCGAGTTGCGCCCGAGCGCCGAGCCTCCCTGCGCGAGCCACGGAGCGATCCGCGCCACCCACGCGAACACGCCCTGGAAGGCGAGCAGCAGGCACAGGAAATGGAGGATCCGGGCGGGCGACAGATAGGTCTTGTCGAAGAGGAACAGGAGGCGCGGCTCGGGCACGGCCAGCGGGTCGGGGCGCCAGTCGCTCAGCACCACGGCGGCGCCGGCGAGCACGCCGAGGATCCCCACCGGCTGGAGGCGCCTCGCCCAGACCCGGAAGGCCGGCGACGTGCGGTCGAGGTCGGCCGCCACGAAGCCCAGGACGAGAAGGAACTGCCAGGAGAGCGGGTTGAAAAACCAGTAGCCCTCCACGGGCCAGCTCGGCACGTTGAGCTCCAGGATCATGGCCGCGAGATAGAGGCTCGCCGAGAGCAGGAGCGCGCCCGCCCGGCTCACGCGTGCCAGGAGGACGAAGATGGGGCTCAGCGCCAGGATGCCGACATAGAGCGGCAGGATGTTGAAGTAGCCCAGCTGGTGGGTCATCAGCACCCAGCCCAGGGTGGTGGGCACCGGGTCGACGAAGACCGGCCCCGCATTGTGCCACTCGATGATGAGCGGGTTGTCGAGCAGGATCGCCGCCGCCGCGATCATGGCGAGGGCGACCGCCGTCACCAGGATCTGGGCGCGGTAGATCTCCAGGGTCCGTGAGGCTAGCCGCAGCACCACCCGGCGCGGGCTGTCGGCGCCCCCCGGGCGGCCCGTGGCGAGGGCGATGGCCCACCCGGCGAGGAACACGAAGAGCTCGGCGGCGTCCGAGATGCCGTACTGGCTGAAGGTCAGCCTCTGGTAGACGGCGCCGGGGATGTGGTTGACGAAGATCGTCACCAGGGCGACGCCGCGCCAGAAGTCGATGGCATTGGCTTCCCGCATGGGCCTCCCGGGGCTCGCCCCCAACCCCTCGCCATCGCTTGTGGCCGATTCGAGGCGGCGGCGGAAAGGGCCCGGAGCCTGGAAAAGCGGCCTTCCCAACCCCGCCCCCCGGGTGTAAGACGCCCGCTCAGCACCAAACCTCTCCCGCATCCCCGTCCCGTGCCGCGCCTTGCGGCGGCCCGCGGTCGGGCGCGCCCGGATGACCCCATGCCCAAGCGCAGCGACATCTCCTCGATCCTGATCATCGGCGCCGGCCCCATCGTGATCGGGCAGGCCTGCGAGTTCGACTATTCCGGCACCCAGGCCTGCAAGGCGCTCAAGGCCGAGGGCTACCGGATCGTCCTGGTGAACTCGAACCCGGCGACGATCATGACGGACCCGGACCTCGCCGACGCGACCTATGTCGAGCCGATCACGCCGGAGATCGTCGCCAAGATCATCGAGAAGGAGCGCCCGGACGCGCTGCTGCCCACCATGGGCGGCCAGACGGCCCTCAACTGCGCCCTCTCGCTGCAGAAGATGGGCGTCCTGGAGCGCTTCGGCGTCGAGATGATCGGCGCCACCGCCGAGGCGATCGACATGGCGGAGGATCGCCAGCTCTTCCGCGAGGCCATGCACCGCATCGGCCTGGAGACCCCCTCGTCGCGGCTCGCCAACGCCTCCGGGCTGAAGAAGAAGCATCGCGCCGAGTACCTCGCCGAGATCGCCCGCATCGACGCTCTCGACCTGCCCGAGGGCGAGCGGGGGTCGACGCGCGCCGCCTTCGAGCTGAAATGGGCCGCGGGCGAGAGCGAGCGGCGCAAGCGCACGCAGGAATACGCCCTGGGCGAGGCGCTGATGGCGCTCGCCGAGATCGGCCTGCCCGCCATCATCCGCCCCTCCTTCACGCTGGGCGGCACGGGCGGCGGCATCGCTTATAACCGCGAGGAGTTCCTCGACATCGTCGAGCGCGGCCTCGACGCCTCGCCCACCACCGAAGTTCTGATCGAGCAATCGGTGCTCGGCTGGAAGGAATTCGAGATGGAGGTGGTGCGCGACAAGAAAGACAATTGCATCATCATCTGTTCCATCGAAAACGTCGATCCGATGGGCGTCCATACCGGCGACTCGATGACGGTCGCGCCCGCGCTGACGCTGACCGACAAGGAATACCAGATCATGCGCGACGCCTCGATCGCGTGCCTGCGCGAGATCGGCGT
>DASPJU010000580.1:0-5006 GCA_035628475.1 Salinarimonas sp.
GCTTCCATGCACGAACGACACCTCAAGCCCATCGAACTTGGCCGTGGCCACGCCGTGGGTCTTGAGAACGCGCAGGAGGCTATCCAGCTTGGTGGCGGTCATTGAAGATAGTCGGGGTCGTCTAGATCTATGGAGTCGTACAGATCCGTGTGCAAATTTTGCTTGTAGTCCCGTGCCGCCTTCTCGAACTCCTCTTCCTCAATCATCTTGAGGTATTCGATAGTTCCAGGCTTGGGGGCCAACCTGGACGGGTCGGCGTAATGATGCAGCGCGTAACGAATGACGTAGAGCGCGGCGTCGCAATCGTCGTTCGGGAAGGCCGGGTCCTCGCGGCGCTTCGCCTCGTCCCATTGGACGCGCGACATCTGCTCGGCCAGCCCGGAGCCCTTCAGGATGTGAATGCGGCCCGAGAGCAGCTCGGTATTGAAAAGCTCGATGTAATCCCGCTTACCCTGCTTCTCGGCCGGCTCTACGACAACGCCCCACACCTCGGTGAGGGTCTTGAAAATCATCTTCCCGAGGCCGGCCGAGTCGCCGATGAGGGCGTCGAACCCGCCAAACATCGCCTCGCACTTCTTGATGCGCTCGGCGATCTCCTGGGCGTTCAGCTCGGCCTGCCGGTCGCCCCAAACGTGGAACATCTCCTTGTGCGTCTCGCTGTAGGCGAAGACCTGCATGGAGAATGGATCGTCGTAGCCAAGGTCGACGCCGGCGATAAACCGCCACTCGTGGCCCTCGGGGAGGCCCCACGGGTTGGCCTCGGTGCGCTGCGGGGTCCACCCGTTGCGCTCCTCGCTGTACTTGAAGACGAAGGCCGTGTCGTCGGCGATCCAGCGCCCGCAGTACTCACGCAGCCAGCGCGGGTCATCGTCCGACCAGCCGTTGACCTCCTTGTCGCGGAGGATCTCCTGCCAGATATGCGGCTTGGCGACGTTCTGGGCCGTCGTCCATTGGTGCCAGGACCAACGGAACTCCATTCCCTTCCACCTCGGCAGGTCGGCCTCGGCGTACGGGCGCGAGGTGACCCGGCCGTCCTCGATGACGAACGCCTTTTCGCCGCTGGCCTCGTAGAACGAGCCAGCCAGGATGGCGCCGGGCGTACCGCCCATGACGATAGTGCCGAAATTATCGTGCAACGTCGGCCCCAACACCTCCTCGACCAGCTCATTAATCAGCTCGGCGGGGAACGACTTGGACTCGTCCAGGATGATCAGGTCGAAGGGCGAGCCGCGGTACTTGTCGATGTCCGCCTCGGTCTCGGCGCCGCCCAGGGTGATCGTGGAGCCGTTGGGCAGGGTGGCGATGAGGTCGGTGCCGTGGAACTTGGCGCCGAGGCGGTAGATATCGTTGAGCTTCTTTAGGATGCCCCACAGGTTTCGCTTGGCGACGCCCCGGGTCATCGTGATGTACACGGACGCGGAGCCCGGCTTCGTCAGGGCGGTGACGTAGAGGTAGACCGCGAAGACCCAGGTCTTGCCGGCGCGGCGCGGGCAGAGGACTACCTTCTTGCGCCACGGGTCGTCGACGAAATCGAGCTGTTGCTTGAAGAGGGTCGCGCGGAGGGCGGCGGCCTGCTTGAGCGCGCCCTCGGGCGAGGCGGCCCTAACGGCGGCCTTCGCCTGGCTGAATACATGAGCGGTAAGCTTGCGCTTATCCGGTGCCCGGGGACCGGGCCTCTTGGTCACTTCTTAGGCGGGGCAGAGACGGGCGCTTTCGGCTTGGCGCACCACATTCCCTTCACGTTTTCGAACGGCACGAGGGTGGTAACGGCGTCCCTGAGGTAGAGGACGCGGACGCACCGCAGCTCCTCGTCAAGGGTCACCTCGCACCCGGCATCCTTGCTCGCAGACTGCAGCACTGCATTGATACCGACGCGCACGGCGTCGCGGAATTCAACCATCGTGACCGTCATCGACTCCCCTTCTTGTCGCGCTTGACCTGGCGGGCTCGCCAGGGGTCATGCTTCGCGCGCAGGTTCTTGGTTTGCAAAATTTGCACACAGTCGGCCGTCTTATGCGTATAGACGAGCGGCTTGGCCGGATCGATCCCGGCGCTGGTCAATAAACCTTTCAGAACGCCGTTCCTTCGGAAAGGAAACTTGACGTAGGCCCAGTGAATCGTGGGCTCGCGGTACCCCTTCTCATGGCAGAGGTAGCCGTAGATCTCGTATTTGCGCTCGGTCTCCTGCGGGTTGACCGCGACCAGCACCTCGACGTCCTCGCGGTCCAAGAGAGCCGTTAGCGCCTTACGGTACGCCGCGAAGTAGTCGTCGTGAGAGAGGGTGCCGGCGTAATGGGCTTCTCTCCAGCACTCCAGCCAGCTCGAAAGGACGAAGGGAAGGTCTTCGGGGATGGCGCGACGGACCTGGATCACTCGCCGCCTTGCAATTCCTCCAGCAGTTGGCGCTGATGCTCAGCGGGAAGGGTGTGGAACCACTCCACCATGACCTTGCGGCGCTCGTCGTCGGTCAGCTCCTCGGCGCGGTCGCTCACGTCCTTGGCGAGGGCGCGGGCCTCCTTGACGAGGGAACTGACGGCCTTGGTGGCCCTGTCGAGCTGCGTGCGCAGGAGCGGGTCGGTGGGGTTGGCCTGCATCATCGACTGGATGTGCTTGATGGCCTGGTACTGCGCATCCATCGTGAACTGCACCAGGTCGCCAAGCTCCGCGTGCTCGATGGGAGGCAGCTCCTGCAGCAGGATGGGCAGGTCTTCCTTGGCCATCGGTGATGGGTTTAAACCCATACTGCGCTTGCGCAGTTCACGACATGACTTGCAGAAGTGGGTCGACTGCTGGACCTGGACCTTCCTGCAGCCGCGACAGGCGTAGCTCACGGGCTAAAAGGGCATATCCGAGTCGTCAGCGTCGCGGAGGCGGGTGCCCGACTGCATGCCTTCGGGCTTCTTGTCCTCCTCGACGAGGTACAGCTCGTAGTCGGGGGACTTCTCCGACTTCTTGACCGCCACCTCGAAAGCGATGAACTTGAGCCCTCCCAGCTTGCCAGAGAGGTACTTCTTGCCGGCCTTGGAGGTGTTGCTCCAGAGCCCGCCCAGTCGGACCTTCTTGTCTCCCGTCATGCAGCTCCTTGAACGATTCCGATGATGGTGGCCTCTGTGACCAGGAGCCGCTTGGGCCCCGGCGTCGGGATGGGGAACGCGTTGCCGCGGGACGGCGCCACCAGCACGCGGTCGCCGACCTTCACGCGCACCGGCGAGATGGTGCCGCTGGTGTTGGCGCGGCCCGGGCCCACGGCCTTGACCTCCCACGTGGGCAGGTTCTCGTCCTTGTCCTTGGCCTGCTCGGGGATGACGATGCCACCCTTGGTGGTATCCGCCTCCTGCTCGCGCTCCACGAGCACGAGGTCCCCGTACGGCTCGATGGTGAGGTTCTCGACAAGGATCATTCGCCCGCGCTCCTTTCCGCAAGGAGGAGGATAGCGTCCTTGGCCAGTCGCAGATTTTCGCAGGCCACCGAATAGGCGTCGTCGGCCATCTTGCTGTCATCCATCGCCCGACGCCACGCCCGGTGCGCGGTGCGGTAGTCTCGAAACACGCGCTCCAACTCACTCTCCATCTGAACCCTCCGTAAGCGTCGCGTTGTGCAGGTGGAGCATCAGGGTCTGCTCGGCCATGATCTGGGCATCACTGGCTGCATCGCGGCGAGCCCGGGCCTCGTCGTATGCCCGCTGTGCGTCGCGGGCCTCAGCGATGGCCGCCATGACTCCGCGAACCAGGTCCAGGGTCTCAGGCGTCACGTCGCGGTCCCCTTCCTGACGCCATGCGGCGTCTCACGCAGTTGCAGAGCACCTCTTCCCACTTGGCGGGCGTAATTAAAGGCCGGGCCCTCTTGCCTTTAATACGCGGGCCCTTGACAGCGTGTGTTAAAGCCGCCCTCATCACTCCCCTGCCCCAGCAATACCCGCAGTCCTTGCGAGCCCACTGGTCGGATGAGGACTCCTTCGGCTGCTCAGGGATGAAGTCGGTCAGGTGTTCTCCATCTGCTCGTCAGCACGTCCAGCGGCAATGGCAAACGACTTGTAGAAGGCGAGGAGGTTAAACAGGACGAAGTACGCCAGGTACCAATGCGCCCAAAGCAAGGCTCGCCAGGCGGTCCTCACCTGACCGGGCCGTCCTCGGCCAGCACATCGATCTCTCGCGGCTTCGTGGTATTGGAGACCATGAACGCCACGCGGCCAACGGGCGTATCCATGG
Source organism: Salinarimonas sp. (assembly GCA_035628475.1). Lineage (GTDB taxonomy): Bacteria > Pseudomonadota > Alphaproteobacteria > Rhizobiales > Beijerinckiaceae > Salinarimonas_A. The sequence goes on from DASPJU010000580.1 coordinate 4,209, forward strand.
CAAAGCCGTCATCGCACGCCACCGTGGTTGACTGATGCCACAGGCACAGCGCATCGCGCGCGCTCAGGGTTACCAGCAGCGGGCGCTGGCCGAGGCAGTATGAGTCGACGAGCGCCTCTATGACGCGAAGGCGGGTCAGCTGGTTCTCGTCCCCAGCGAACCGCAGGGTGCGGATGACGTCCATCAGACCTCCTGCCCAGCAGCCCGGCGGGCCGCCTTCTCAAACCAGTTATCGGAATATGCGTCGCCACCCTTCAGATAGGCCCAAAGCGAGGCCAACGGGTAGGCGATGATGATGAACGGGCCCCACAGCATGCACTGCTTGACGTGGTGCAGCTCGTGGTCTTCCGTCGGACCGGTAACCGGGTGGTATTGGATAACCACCCAGCCCATAGTCCGGGCCACGAGGCGACGGCCCATGGTCAATACCGGGTAGTCGCACAACACCCACAACGCTCCGCGGCTCCAACCCTCCCAGGCCCTCGGCGCCTCCATCATGGCCAGGAGGAGGCCAATCAGGGAGAGGGGTGCAGCCCAGAGATAACCGAGGAATCGAAGGAGTGGCACCAACCCCGACTATGGGGAGGTGCTGGCGTAGCGCAAATTCGTGCTACCGCGTTGCCGCGTTGACCCCTGCGCCGTAACCGTCCTGCCACGCCTCATCCACCGCAGCCCTCAGCCGCCGGATCTCGGCTATCAGGGAGGGGAGGTAATGGCGGGCGGCCTGGACGAAGGCGAAGTCCTCGGGCCGACCCTCGATGGTGTGGTTGTCGCCCCAGTTGTAGACGTCCACCCTGA
>DASPJU010000581.1:0-4696 GCA_035628475.1 Salinarimonas sp.
GGCGGCAGGCCGTCGAGGTCGCGCACCGCGTCGAAGCCGAACCAGCGATCGCCGGCCGTGCGGTCGTAGAAGCGCCAGCGGCGCACGTCGTCCCACTGCACGCGGGCGTAACGGTTGCGGGCGATGAAGCCGGCCTGGGCCTCGGCCGCGTCCTTCTCGGCCTGGAGCACGTGCACGGTCGCCTCGGGGAAGTCCTCCAGACCGCCGGCATGGTCGAAGTCGAGATGGGTGAGCACGATGTGGCGCACGTCGCGGGGGTGGAAGCCGAGCTCGCGCAGGCGGTTCACCGCCGTGTAGCGGGGATCGAACTGGATGCGGTTCATGGCCCGGAAGAAGGGGCTGAGCCGCTCCGGGTTCTCCATGTCGCCCTGCCCGAAGCCCGTGTCGACGAGCACCAGGCCCTCCCCCGTCTCGATCGCCTGGCAATGGCAGACCAGGTGGGAGGAGATCCCCTTGGAGAAGCCGTCGAACAGCGCCCCGCCCACGGGGCACTGGCAGCCGCAATTGAGATGATGGATCCGCATCGGGGCGCCTCTTGGTCGCAGGTGCCGAGCCAACGTGGCGGGCGGCCTTCGGTTGCGGGGCGGGCGCGCGATCACCACTTCATGGGGAGACGGCGGGGCGCCAGGCGCCCCCGCTCCGCGGGCCGGTCGGGCCCGCCCTCATATCGGACATCGAGGACACCACCCATGGGACGAAGGGGCACGCGGGTGCTGGGCTCCATGCTGGCGCTGTCGCTCGGCGCGGCGGGCCCGGCGGGGGCGATCGAGGCAGGACGGATGCAGACCACGGATGTACGGGAGCGGTCCGCCGCCCCGCGGACGACGAGCTTCACGAGCGGCGGACGCTCGATCACGGTCGAGTGGTTCGGGGCCGCGGGCGGCGCCGCGCGCGCGCCCGCCGTCGTGATGCTCCACGGCGCCGACGGGCTGTCCCGGCGCGGCGCGCAGTACCGGGCGGGCGCCCGGTCGCTGGCGGCGGGGGGCTACCACGTGGCGCTCGTGCACTATTTCGACCGCACCGGCACGCAATGGGCGTCGCTTCCCGCGATCTTCCAGAACTTCTCGGCCTGGATGGAGACGCTCTCCGACGCGCTCGCCTTCGTGGGCGCCCAGCCCGGCGTCGATCCGGGGCGGCTCGGCGTGGTGGGAATCTCGCTCGGCGCGGCCCTGTCGGTGGCGACCGCCGCGAACGACCCGCGCATCAAGGCCCTCGTCGACTATTTCGGCCCGGTGCCGGAGGGCTCGCTCGCGGGCGCCACGCGCCTGCCGCCCACCCTCGTCCTGCACGGTGCGGCGGACCCGATCGTGCCGGTGTCGAACGCGCGCTCGCTCGAGGCCTTCCTCCAGGCGCGCGGCGTACCGCACGAAGTCCAGGTCTATCCGGGCGAGGGCCACGGCTTCTCCGGCACCGCCCAGGCCGACGCGGACCGGCGCGTCGCGGCCTTCCTGGACCGGCACCTGAAGCGCTGAGCGCCTGATCGAGACTTCGGATCTGGGGTTGTTTTCAGGTCTGTGCGCCTGTCCGGGATGCGCTCACGGGGCGAGAGGCAGGCGTTGAGGGGATCGGTCGCGGTTTCTTGGGCGCTCCCAAGCGCTCACGTTCCACGCGCCTCGAACGATTGGTCAGGCTCTCAAGGCCGCAGCTTCTCGCCGACCGAGACGCTCGTCTCCCCGCGCTCGGCGTCGACGAGGAGGCCGAAGCCGACCGTCGTGCCATCCACCCGGGCCAGCTTGCCAGGCGTGGCCGTCCCGGCGAGGAGGCGCTCGATCATGGCCTTCCGCTCGCCGGCCGGTCGCCGCAGCTCGAACACCTCGACCAGGATCGACGCCGTCGCCTTGAGCGACGGGCCGGCGCCGGCCCTGCGCTCGAGGAGGAGGTCGTCGATCTCGCCGGCGAGGCTCGGCGCGCGGGCGAAGATCGTGATCGTGCCGCCCAGACGGAAGACGCAGGCCGTCATGACGGCGTGCCCGCAATCCTCCCGCGCGAGGCTCAGGCCGACCCCGTGCCGCCGGGCGGCCGCGTCGAAGGCACGCTGGAAGCCGTCGAGCGCCACGCCCGAGCGGACGGGGGCGGCCGCGCTCGCCGGCGCCGCGAGAACGGCGGCGAGGAGGGCGGCACGCAGGATTCGGGGCAGGGTCATCGGGGCACCTCCGTCTTGAGGCGCCCGTCATGCCGGGCCCGTGTTGCAGCCCCGTGCCGGCGCGGATCAGCGCCGATTACGGCCTATTCCCGCCGGATGATGCGGTCGACGATGAGGTCCGACCAGAAGCCCGCCTTGAAGCTCCGGGTGAGCGCCGCCTGGTCGTAGGCCGTCTCGACCCAGTCCAGGAAGGACAGGCCCCGCGCCTCGCCCTCCGCGAGATAGCGCTCGAAAAAGGCGTCGAGGATGCCCGTCTTGGCGAAGCGGAAATGGCCGAAGCGGGGATGGAGCTGGAGCATCGCCTCCCGCACCGGCCGCCCCTCGTGCAGGATGAGGTAGAGGGCCGCGAAGAAGCCCGCCCGGTCGGCCCCCGACTTGCAATGGATGAGGACCGGGTAGTCCAGCCGGGCGAAGAAGTCCCGCGCCGCCAGGATCGTCTCGCGCTCGGGCGCCTCGCGCGAGCGCACCACGAACTCGGTGAGCGTCAGGCCCAGCCGCTCGCAGGCCTCGCGCTGGAGCGGCCAGGAGCCGTGCTCGCGCCCGCCGCGCAGGTTCACGATCGTGCGCCCGCCCTCGCGGGCGAAGCGGGCGAGCTGGTGCGGCGCGGGCTGGGCCGAGCGCCACAGGCGCTCGCTCACCCGGTGCCGGTTGAGATAGGCGAGGCGGAACACCCCGTGATCGACCAGGACCATGTTGGTCCAGGCCCGCAGGCGCGAGAGCGCGCCCCCGAGGGGCCTGTCCCATCGGGCGATCCGCGCCAGTCGCCGGGCGCGGCGCGTGTCGTCGCTGCGGAAGCGGTTGAGCAAGTCCACTCGGCTCCTCGAGGATCGCGCGGCGGATTCCGTCGGACCGGCGCGCATAACAGCGCCGGGCGGTTTCGCCAAGCCCCTCCGATGGGGGTACGGGGTGTCCACGACGCCCTTGCGGCGCGCCGCGCCGGCCCCTTAAGCTTCCCCCATGAGCGATCTCGTCATCGGCATCCGACATGCCAGGGCCCGCGACGCCGCCGCCATCGCGGAGGTCTTCGACGCGGCCTGGCGCGAGGCCTATCTCGGCGTCATCCCGTCGGTCGCGCTGGAGCGCATGATCGCCCGGCGCGGGCCCGCCTGGTGGGCCGCGGCGCTGGGCCGGGGCCGGCCCCTCGTGGTCCTGGACGCCGGCCCCCGCATCGCGGGCTACGCGTCCTATGGCCGCTGCCGCGACCGGACCCTGCCGGCGCAGGGCGAGATCGACGAGCTCTATCTCGCGCCCGAGTACCAGGGCATCGGCTTCGGGCGTCGCCTGTTCCGGGCCGTGCGCAACGACCTCGCGGATCGCGGCCTCAACCGGGTCGCCGTCTGGGCGCTCGCCGACAACGAGCGCGCCCGCGGCTTCTACGAGCGCCAGGGTGGCCGCCGGATCGCCGAGACCGACGAGCGCATCGGCGGCGTGCGCCTGGCCAAGGTGGCCTATTTGTTCGGGTGAGCCCCCGTCATCCCTCGCCTCTGAGCATTTGGACGATGCCGGAGAAGTCGGTGGCGCCCTCGCCCTGCGCGTTGTGGAGCGCGTAGAGCTGGGCCGCCGCCGCGCCCAGCGGCGTGGCGGCGCCCGCGGCCGCGGCGGCCTCCTGCGCCAGGCGCAGGTCCTTGAGCATCAGGCTCGAGGCGAAGCCCGGCTTGTAGCCGTTGTTGGCGGGGCTGGCGGGCACGGGGCCGGGCACGGGGCAGTAGGTGGTGAGCGACCAGCACTGGCCCGAGGAGGTCGAGGCGACGTCGAACAGGGCCTGGTGGCTGAGCCCCAGCTTCTCGGCCAGCACGAAGGCCTCGGCCACCCCGATCATCGAGATGCCGAGGATCATGTTGTTGCAGATCTTGGCCGCCTGGCCCGCCCCGGCGCCGCCGCAATGAACCACCTTGCGGCCCATGCGCGAGAGCACCGGCTCGGCGCGGGAGAACGCCGCCTCGGCGCCCCCGCACATGAAGGTGAGCGTGCCGGCGGATGCCCCGCCCACGCCCCCTGAGACCGGCGCGTCGAGCGAGGCGCAGCCGCGCGCCTCGGCGAGCGCGTGCGCCCGACGCGCGCTGTCCACGTCGATGGTGGACGAGTCGACGAGCAGCGTGCCGGGGCGGACCGCGTCGAGCAGGTCGGACCAGACCGAGACCACGTGCCGGCCCGCGGGCAGCATCGTGACCACCACCTCGGCCTCGGCCGCCGCCTCGCGGGCGCTCGCCGCGACCGCGACGCCGGCCTGGCGCGCGGCGTCGAGCGAGGCCGGGGCGAGGTCGAAGCCGGCGACCGCGTGGCCCGCCTTGACGAGGTTGGCCGCCATGGGCCCGCCCATGTTGCCCAGGCCGATGAACGCGATTCTGGTCATGATGATCCGCTCCCTTGCCGGCCGGCGCCGCGGGCACTGGTCCCGGCGGGCTCGGCTCTCATTGTCGACGATCGGCCCGGACCCTACCTGTTTCCGCGTCCGATGATGGACCGGGCGACGATGAGGCGCATGATCTCGTTGGTGCCCTCCAGGATCTGGTGCACCCGCAGGTCCCGCACGATCTTCTCGATCCCGTAATC
>DASPJU010000582.1:0-3241 GCA_035628475.1 Salinarimonas sp.
CACCATGAGGCGGTCGCCCGCGCGGACATGGCGGGCCAAGAGCTCGAGGTCGGCGGTCTCGTAATCGTCGACCGCCAGCAGATAGAGGATCTTGGCCCCGACCTCCGGTGGCGCCTCGACCAGGAGGTCGAAGGAAGGCAGGCGCAGCCGCACGGGTCCGGCCAGGCGCTCCACCAGGGCAGCGACGCCTGAAATCCGCTCCGCGTCCCCGGGCAGGTCCTCGGGGTAGACGGCCAGTCCGCGGCGGCGATGGGCGGAGCGGCGCTCGTCGATGGGCATCATGGAGTGGTCTCCTCCCCTCTCCCGGATGGGAGCGGGGCCGGGGTTGGGGGTGCCACGCTGGGAGGTTTGCCGACCGTCGCCGTGCCTCTACTCCTCGCGCCGAAGTGCGAGCGGAACAAGCCCCCGAAGGACGCACCGAGGCTGGCACAGCGCTTGCGATCCCTGAAGCGCCCCCCAAAGCCCGCCTGCCGTGGGCATTTCAGGACGAGGCTGGCGGGCGGGAGCGGCGGGGTGCAAGCGAACCTGCAAGCCAAGCCCTCTCGCCGGCAACCCCCTCGCCTTCAGGGGAACGGGGAGATTACACCAGCCGGCTGTGCACCATCGCCGCCTCGATGAAGCTCGCGAAGAGCGGGTGCGGCTGGAAGGGGCGGGACTTCAGCTCCGGGTGGTACTGGACGCCGATGAACCAGGGATGGTCAGGGTACTCGATGGTCTCGGGCAGGACGCCGTCCGGCGAGAGCCCGGCGAAGCACAGGCCGCGGCTCTCCAGGCGATCGCGATAGGCGAGGTTGACCTCGTAACGGTGACGGTGGCGCTCGACGATGTCGGTGGCGCCGTAGATCGCCGCGATCTTGCTGCCGGGCTGGAACTGGGTCGGATAGGACCCGAGCCGCATGGTGCCTCCGAGATCGCCTTCGGCGTTGCGCCGCTCGAGCTCGTTGCCGCGCAGCCACTCGGTGAGCAGGCCCACCACCGGCTCGGGGGTCGGCCCGAACTCCGTGGAATTGGCCTCCGCCACCCCGGCGAGATTACGCGCGGCCTCGATGACGGCCATCTGCATGCCGAAGCAGATGCCGAAATAGGGGATCTTCTTCTCGCGGGCGTAGCGCGCCGCGCGGATCTTGCCCTCGGCGCCGCGCTGGCCGAAGCCGCCGGGCACCAGGATGCCATGGACGTTCTCGAGGAACGGCGCCGCGTCCTCGTGCTCGAAGACCTCGGACTCGATCCAGTCGAGGTTCACCTTGACCCGGTTGGCGATGCCGCCATGGGTCAGCGCCTCGATGAGCGACTTGTAGGCGTCCTTCAGCCCCGTGTACTTGCCGACGATGGCGATCGTGACCTCGCCCTCGGGGTTCTTCACCCGGTCGGCGATCGTCTCCCAGCGGGCGAGGCTGGGCGCCTTGGCGTCCGCGACGCCGAACGCCGCGAGCACCTCGTCGTCGAGCCCCTCGGCGTGATAGGAGAGCGGCACCTCGTAGATGGTGGAGACGTCGCGCGCCTCGATCACCGCCGTCTCGCGCACGTTGCAGAACAGGGCGAGCTTGCGCCGCTCGTCCCTTGGGATCGGGCGGTCGGTGCGGCAGAGCAGGATGTCGGGCTGGATGCCGATGGAGCGCAGCTCCGCCACGGAGTGCTGCGTCGGCTTCGTCTTCAGCTCGCCCGCCGAAGGGATGTAGGGCAGGAGCGTCAGGTGGACGTAGACCGCCTGCCCCCGCGGGAGGTCGTTCCCGACCTGGCGGATGGCCTCGAAGAAGGGCAGGCCCTCGATGTCGCCCACCGTGCCGCCGATCTCGACCAGCACGAAGTCGAAGCCCTCGTTGCCGGACAGGACGAAGTCCTTGATGGCGTTGGTGACGTGCGGGATCACCTGGATCGTGGCACCCAGATAGTCGCCCCGGCGCTCCTTGGTGATGATGTCGAGATAGATCCGGCCCGTCGTGATGTTGTCGGCCTTCGAGGCCGGCACCCCCGTGAAGCGCTCGTAATGCCCGAGATCGAGATCGGTCTCGGCTCCGTCGTCCGTGACGAAGACCTCGCCGTGCTGGTACGGGCTCATCGTGCCCGGGTCGACGTTGAGATAGGGGTCCAGCTTGCGCAGGCGGACCTTGTAGCCGCGCGCCTGCAGGAGAGCGCCCAGGGCCGCCGAGGCGAGACCCTTGCCGAGCGAGGACACCACGCCGCCGGTGATGAAAACGTACCGCGTCATGGACTTTCACCCATATTCGCCGCGCACGATTCGCCAAGGGGCGAACGCCGGCATCCACCACAAAAGAAGAGGGCCGGTCGCCCGGCCCTGGGGGTCGCCTACCGCGACTGCGGCACCGCGGGGGGGCCCGGGGGCGGCAGCGGGCTCGCGGGAGGCGTCCCGCTGGCGGGCTGCTCGCCCTGCATCTGGCGCAGCTGGTCGAGCACGTTGGGCGCGCCGCCGGGTTGGCCCGCGGGCGCGGCCGGCGAGGCGCCGTCGAGGATCGAGCGGGGCGCGCGGTTCGACGCCGCGACGATCGACAGGGTGAGGCTCGTGGCGAAGAACAGGGCCGCGAGGATCGCGGTCGCGCGGGTGAGCGCGTTCGCCTGGCCCCTGCCCGTCATGAAGCCGGACACGCCGCCCCCGCCGCCGCCGCCGCCGAGCCCCAGGCCGCCGCCCTCGGAGCGCTGCAGCAGCACCACGCCGATCAGGGCGAGCACGATGATCAGGTGGATGACGATGAGGACCTGTTGCATCTTCCAAAAACCTACGGGCAGCCGGACGAAGGTCGGGCCGCCGCTTGCGTCGGCGCGCCTGTAGCACGCCCTCCGCGCGGGATCAAAGGCGAAAGCGGGCGATCACTCGGCCGCCTAGTGCGGGCGGATCGGCACCCTCTCGACCAGGCCTCTCAGATAGGAGGCCCCGTCGCCCGCGCCAACCCGGTGCCCGCTTCGTGTCATTCCTGGTCGCCAGAAGCGCGAGCCCGGAACGACGGCAGAGGGAACGTTCACCCCCCATACGCCCCCGCGATCCCCAGGAAGTCCGCCGCCGCGAGGCTCGCGCCGCCCACCAGCGCGCCGTCGACGTTCTCGACCGCCATCAGCTCCGCGGCGTTGGAGGGCTTCACGGAGCCGCCGTAGAGAACGCGCACGCCCGCCTGCTCACCCTTGCCGACGAGGCGGCGCAGCTCGTCGCGGATGAGGGCGTGCACCTCGGCGACGTCGGCGGCGGTGGGGGTGAGCCCCGTGCCGATTGCCCAGACGGGCTCGTAGG
>DASPJU010000583.1:0-2809 GCA_035628475.1 Salinarimonas sp.
CCTCCGCCATGCCCCACCGGACCCAGACCGACCGGGTCTACGACTCGGGCGAGTTCGAGGGCCACATGCGCCGGGCCATGGAATCGGCCGACTGGGCGGGCTTCCCGGCCCGGGAGCGCGCCTCGCGAAAAGGGGGCAAGGCGCGGGGCATCGGCTTCGCCTCCTATATCGAGGCCTGCTCGGGCGGCGCCGCGGAGGGAGCGCAGGTGCGCCTCGACGGGGATGGCGGCGTCACCGTCCTGATCGGCACGCAGTCCACCGGCCAGGGCCACGTCACCGCCTATGCCCAGCTCGTCTCGCAGGAGCTCGACCTGCCGATCGAGCGCGTGCGCGTCCACCAGGGCGACACCGACATGATCCGCACCGGCGGCGGCACGGGCGGTTCGCGCTCCATTCCCGTGGGCGGCGCCTCCGTCGCGCACGCGTCGCGGCGCCTGGCCGAGAACCTGAAGGGGCTCGCGGCGGATGCCCTCGAGGCGGGCGTGGCGGATCTCGAGATCGCCGACGGCGGCGTGCGGATCGCGGGCACGGACCGGACGGTCTCCTTCGCGGAGCTCGCCCAGCTCCCGGGCGCGAGCCCGGAGCTCCTCGCGATCGAGGATTCCTGGAAGCCGCCGGAGGCCACCTACCCGAACGGCACCCATGTCTGCGAGCTCGAGGTCGATCCCGAGACCGGCGAGGTCGCGATCCTCGGCTACACGGTCGTGGACGATTTCGGCGTGACCCTGAACCCGCTCCTGCTGGCGGGCCAGGTCCATGGCGGCATCGTCCAGGGCATCGGCCAGGCCCTGCAGGAGCGCACGATCTTCGACGAGACGGGCCAGCTCGTGACCGCGACCCTCATGGACTACCAGCTCCCGCGCGCGGCGGACGTGCCCGATTTCCGCTTCGAGACCCGCAACGTGCCGTCGCTCACCAACGCGCTCGGCATGAAGGGGGCGGGGGAGGCCGGCGCCATCGGGGCCTGCCCCGCGGTGATGAACGCCCTCGTGGACGCGCTCCACCGCGGTTTCGGCATCGGTCATATCGACATGCCCGCGACGCCTGCGGCGGTCTTCGCGGCGATCCGGAACGCGCGCTCACGCAAACGTGAGCTTGCATGAGCGCAAGGGAGGCCTTGCGCGCGGCGCATTCCGGGGCCGCGACGGTTCGTTATGGTGGGTTCCACACGCCGGGCTCTCCGGCGCAACAGGGGAACGACCCATGAAACGCATGATCCTGGCTGCGGCGGCCCTGCTCGTCGCCGGCGGCGCGGTGCTCGCCCAGAGCGACCCCATCGCCGAGCGGCAGACCCTGATGAAGAGCGTCGGCGCCGCGACCCGCACGGGCACCCAGATGGTCCGGGGCGAGGTGCCCTTCGACCCCGCCAAGGCGAAGGAGATCCTGCGCGTCTACGCCGCCGCCGCCGACAAGGGCCATACCTACTTCCCCGAGAGCTCGAAGACAGGCGGCAACACCGCGGCCTCGCCCAAGATCTGGGAGAGCCAGGCCGAGTTCCGCAAGCAGTTCGACGACTGGGCGGACGCGATCAAGAAGGCCTCGGCCCGGACCGACACCCTCGAGGAGTTCAAGGGCGCCTTCGGCGACCTCACCAAGTCCTGCGGCTCCTGCCACCAGACCTACCGGGTCAACAAGAGCTGAGCGGGTCGCGCAACGCGGGCTTGTCATGGCCGGGCTTGACCCGGCCATCCCGTCGACGCGTGGGACCGGATCCCCGGCTCAAGGCCGGGGATGGCACGTGGTGGTTCCGCGCGACCCTCCCGGCGTGATCCCTCACCCCCTGGCACTACGTGCATCCCTCTCCCATCCGGGAGAGGGGAGCTCCATCGGACCCCGCCCTTGAAGCGCCTTCTCGTCGCCCTCGCCGTCCTCGCCCTGCTCGGAGCGGGCGCGTTCTGGATCCTCACCAGCCCCGGCCTCCAGGCCGCGGGGCTCGAGCCCGTGCCGGCCGGGGCGCCGAACGTCGAGAATGGGCGCGTCGCGTTCCATGCGGGCGGCTGCGCCTCCTGCCACGCAACGCCGGACCAGGCGGACCGGCTCAAGCTCGGGGGCGGCTACCCCCTGCGCTCGCCCTTCGGCACCTTCTTCGTCCCCAACATCTCGCCCCATCCGCGCGACGGAATCGGGGCCTGGACGCCGGCCCAGTTCCAGCGCGCCATGCGCGGCGGGGTCTCGCCGGACGGGCGTCACTACTACCCGTCCTTCCCCTACACCTCGTACCAGCGCATGACGGGCGAGGACTCGCGCGACCTCCTCGCCTACATCATGACGCTCCAGCCCGTGGAGGGGCGGGCCCGCGACCACGAGCTCCCGTTCCCGTTCAACGTCCGCCGGGGCCTCGGCCTGTGGAAGCTCGCCTTCCTGGACGGGGAGCCGTTCCGGCCCGACCCGGCCAAGAGCGCCTCCGTCAATCGCGGCGCCTACCTGACCCGGGGCCTGGGCCATTGCGCCGAGTGCCATTCGGGCCGCAACCTCGCGGGCGCCATCGACGAGGAGCGCCGCTATGCCGGCGGGCCCAATCCCGAGGGCAAGGGCTGGGTGCCCAACCTCACCCCCGACGCCACGGGCCTCAAGGAATGGACGCGCGGGGATGTGATCGAGGTGCTGACCTCCGGGCTCACCCCGAGCGGCGATTCGGTGGGATCCACCATGACCTCGGTGGTGAAGAACACGGCCGAGATCCCCGAGGACGACCGGCGCGCCATCGCGGAGTACCTGCTCCAGCTGCCGCCGAAGGTGGGACGCAAGGGGCCGCAGTGAGGCGGTCTCCCGCTCCTGTGGGGAGAGGGGCCGGGGGTGAGGGGGGCGA
>DASPJU010000584.1:0-4351 GCA_035628475.1 Salinarimonas sp.
AAGGCCGGCAGGTCGAACATGGCGTGGCCGTCGCGCGCCGAGTGCCTGAAGAACCGCTCCGTCTCGACCCCGGCGGCCCGGAAGCGCTCCACGAATTCGGGCCCCACCTCGTAAGCCGCTGGCCCGATCGTCGGCCCGAGCACCGCGACGATCCGGGAACGGTCCGCGCCCAGGCCCTCCATGGCCCGCAGCGTCGCCTCGATCACCCCCGTGAACGCGCCCTTCCACCCCGCATGGGCCGCGCCGATCACCCGGACCTCCGCGTCGGCGAACAGGATCGGGCCGCAATCGGCGGTGCCGATCCCGAGCGCGATCCCGGGCATGCGGGTCGCCATGGCGTCGGCCCGCGGGCGGTCCGTGGCCGCCCAGGGGCGCTCCACCACCACGGCCTCGGCGGAATGGATCTGGTAGAGGCTCATGAGCGCCTCCGGGCCGACGCCGAGCCGCCCGGCCATGCGGCGACGGTTCTCGGCCACGGCGGCCGGATCGTCGGCGGAGCCGAGGCCGCCGTTGAGCGAGGCGAAGATCCCCTCCGACACGCCGCCCTCGCGGGTGAAGAAGGCGTGCCGGATGCCGGGGAGGGCGGACAGAGCGGGAGCTTCGATCGGCATGGGGGCTCCGTGACGTCAGGCGAAGCCGGGCGGCGCCGGCAGGGCGGGATGGGTGAAGGCGATCGCCTTGAAGAGCTCGCCCATGCCCTCGGGTCCGGGGCCGGCGAGGCGGGCGAGCGCCGCGTCGATCGCGCCGGCCTGGGGAGGGCTCGCGGCGCGCTTGAGGCGCTCGGCCCTGGCCTCGATGCCGAGCGCCCGCAGGAACGCGCCCTGGGCCACGGGGCCGCGCACGGCGCAGCCGCCGGCCTGCGCGGCGCGGGCGAGCGCCGAGAAGTTCACGTGCGTGGTGAGGTCCGCCTCGCCGGGATCGGCGAGCGGGTCCGCGAAGGCATGCCGGCGCACCGCCTGGAGGGTGTCGCCGAGACCCGGTCCCTCATGGCCGTAATCGATCACGAGCGCGGCTCCGCCCGCGGCGGCGAGGCGCTCGGCCAGGCGCCGCGCCAGGGCGAGGCCCGCGCCCGCGACCTCCACGACCGAGCCCTCCGGCGCCGCGCGCTCGATGCCCGTCTCGGGCTCCGCCGCGAGGCCGAAGGCGAGGCGGCCGTCGTCGTCGAGGCCGACAAGCCGCTCGTGCCAGGCGCCCCGCGCCCGCACATATTGGCGCACCGGCAGCGCGTCGAGGAACTCGTTGGCGATCACGATCGCGGGGCCTGGAGGAACGGAGGCAGGGTCGTCGTGCCAGGACGGCCCATATGCCCGGAGCGCCTCGGCCTGGCGGGCGCGCAGGACGGGGCTCGTCTCGACGAGATGCAGGTCGACGGCCTCGCGGAGGCCGGGCGCGACCCGCATGGCGCGCAGCGCGTCGCCCATGAGCGTGCCGCGTCCCGGCCCCAGCTCGACGAGACGCAAGCGCCTGGGCGCGCCCATGTCCATCCAGACCCCCGCCGCCCACAGGCCGATCAGCTCACCGAACATCTGGCTGATCTCGGGCGCGGTGGTGAAGTCGCCCGCCGCCCCGAGGGGATCGCGGGTCACGTAATAGCCGTGGGTCGGGTGAGCGAGGCAGAGCGTCATGTAGCGCTCGACGCTGATCGGCCCCTCCAGCGCGACCATGGCCCGGATCTCCTCCAGGAGCGCGCTCACGCCGCGCGCCCGCCCGCGGCGGGACGGGGCAGCGTCCGCCCCCGCATCGCCATCCAGATCGCGCCGGCGCCCACCAGCGCCATGGGGATCGACAGCAGCATGCCCATGGTGATCCCGCCCTGGAGCGCGTTCACGGAGGCGCCGAACAGGAAGCCGAGCTGCGGATCGGGCTCGCGGAAGAACTCGCAGACGATCCGGGCCACGGCGTAGCCCAGCACGAAGATGCCCCCGAGCAGGCCCGGGCGCCGGAAGCCGAAGCGGCGCACCGCCCAGACCAGCACCAGGAACAGGATCAGCCCCTCGCCCACCGCCTCGTAGAGCTGGCTCGGATGACGGGGCAGGGGGCCGCCATGGGGGAAGACGAAGGCGAAGGGCAGGTCGGGCGCGGGCCGCCCCCACAGCTCGCCGTTGATGAAGTTCGCGATGCGGCCGAAGAACAGCCCGATGGGGGTCACCACCGCCGCGAGGTCGAGGGTGCTCAAGGGGTTGAGGCCGCGCCGGCGCGCGAAGAGCACCAGCGCCAGCACCGCGCCGAGAAAGCCGCCATGGAAGGACATGCCCCCGTGCCAGATGGCGAGCGCCTCCCAGGGCCGCGCCGCATAGGCCGGGAGGTTGTAGAACAGGACATAGCCGATCCGCCCCCCCAGCACGACGCCCAGCGCCACCCAGACGACGAGATCGTCGAGCTCCTCGGGCGTCGGCCGGCGCAGGCCCGCCCAATAGGCCTCGATCCCCGCGAGCCGGCGCGCCACCCACCAGCCGCCCACCAGCCCCGTGATGTAGGCCAGCGCGTACCAGCGGATCGCCAGGGGCCCGATCTCGATCGCGATGGGGTCGACGGCCGGGAAGGGCAGGGCGAGAAGCGGCGGCATCGGGGCTCCCTGGGGCAGCCGCCATTGGACCGGGCGGGGGCCCCGCGTCAAGGCGCGCGGGGCGCGGCGCCGCACCCGGGTGCCCCGGGTCGAGACGCGAAAGGCGCGGTTCAAACGGTTGAGTTCACGCATCCTCAGCCCTTCGCAGGGCAGGATGTGCGTTCGCGCGCCTCTTGGCGGCTCCCGCGGGCGATTGTCGCCGTATCGGGTTCCCGCTATAGAGGCGCCGCCGAGCCCGCGCTCGCGTGGGCCTTTTGGGGGGCGGCGATGACGATAAGGGTCACCATGTCGAAGATCAGCATCGATGAGGGCTATCGACCGAGCGACGACGAACCCTTCATGAACGAGCGCCACCGCGAGTATTTCCGGCGCAAGCTCCTGCAATGGAAGGCGGACATCATCCGCGAGTCCCACGAGACCCTGGCGACCCTGCAGAGCGAGAACGAGAACCACCCCGACCTCGCCGACCGCGCCTCCTCCGAGACCGACCGCGCCATCGAGCTGCGCGCCCGCGACCGCCAGCGCAAGCTCATCGCCAAGATCGACGCGGCGCTCTCCCGCATCGAGGACGGCTCCTACGGCTATTGCGAGGAGACGGGCGAGCCCATCTCCCTCAAGCGCCTCGAGGCCCGCCCGATCGCGACCCTCTCGCTGGAGGCTCAGGAGCGCCACGAGCGCAACGAGCGCGTCCACCGGGACGATTGACCCGGTCGGCCGCCGCGCTTGCCAGCCCCTGCCCGCGAGGCCGGGGGCTGTTCGTCATCGGGCGCGAAAGCCCCCTGCGATGGCGTAGATCGCGAGGCCCGCCGCGAGGGCGAGGACCGGGCCGATCAGGATCAGGAACTCGTTCATTCTCGAAGTTCCCTCAGCAGGCGCCTCGCAGCGAGATGTAGGCACAGGCCGACCACGAGCCAACCCACGGCCGCTGCCAATGTCACGGCGAGGCTGCGCCCGGCAGGCCCAGGCACCCCGAACGACGCCGCCGCGAGCGGCGTGATGAACCCGGCGACGATCGACGCAACCGCCACGCCGTTCAACGCGGTGGCGGAGAGCTTCGTTCTCTCGTTGTGGATGAGGCTCATCGCGGGACGTTGAGGTGGGCGGGGCGACTCCCATACTGCCTCAGAGGTGCATGTCCGGACAACGCAATTCCGAGGCGAGGGCGCCGCCGGCCGGGCTCGCCGCCGCTCCTTCCTCCGGCCGCGCCGAGACACCGCCTCGACATCGCACCGCCGCGCGGCTACATCCGCAGCACCGAACATGACAGCGGCGCGCGAGGCGCGCCCGGGGTGCTTCCACGATGAGCGGCGTCAACGAGATCCGGTCCACCTTCCTCGACTATTTCGCCAGGAACGGCCACGAGGTGGTCGCCTCGAGCCCGCTCGTGCCGCGCAACGATCCGACTCTGATGTTCACGAATGCCGGCATGGTGCAGTTCAAGAACGTCTTCACGGGCGTGGAGAAGCGGCCCTATTCACGCGCCGCGACGGCCCAGAAATGCGTGCGGGCCGGCGGCAAGCACAACGACCTCGACAATGTCGGCTACACGGCCCGCCATCACACCTTCTTCGAGATGATGGGCAACTTCTCCTTCGGCGCGATGCCGGGAGAGGCCAACGCCTCCCCCTACTTCAAGGCGCTCGCCATCGAGCTCGCCTGGGGCCTGATCACGAAGGAATACGACGTGCCGAAGGACCGGCTCCTCGTCACGGTCTATCACGACGACGACGAGGCGGCCGATCTCTGGAAGAAGATCGCCGGGTTCACGGACTCGAAGATCATCCG